>DATBAY010000477.1:0-30108 GCA_036271295.1 Lacipirellulaceae bacterium
CCGCGTTGTACGGCCCGACGAATCGCCGCGAGTTCTGCTTCCGTTTGTGGTTGATTCACGTGGTCGCACCACGTTCGACCCAGCGCCACGGGAGGCTCCGCCAGCAGCGCCTGCTCGTTCAAGGATCCGGAGGTTCGTCGATAGAGACTTCCCCAGCGCCAAGTTTCCGCCCGTTCCACCAGCCCGGCACGCAGCGGATTCCGCTCCACATATCGCAGCACCGTCAGCAGGTGTTCGTCACTCGCGATCGGGAAGCTCTTAAAGCGCCCCTGGTACACGTGCCCCATCCCGGCCGTGTGATGATGGGCATGCCACCGCTGCGAATGGGTGACCGTAAGCCAGCGGAAGAATTCGCTAACCGTTTCATTCTGCCGCGGACGTGGCCAGACAACAAAGTGCCAGTGATTGCTCATCACCGTGTAGCCGAGAATCCGCAGCGGCACCCGCTCGCAGGCCTCGGCCACAATCGCATCGAACGCGGCAAAGTCGGCCGTTTTACGAAACAATCGCAGCCGACCATTCGCTCGATTGAGCACATGGTACGCATAACCGCCAACGATCGATCGCGCTCGCCGAGGCATAGACGTCAGCGTACCGATCCCTGCGCCGTGCCGTCAAGATAATGACTCCCGTCCCCTTTAATTCCCGTCCCCTTTAATTCCTCAGCCATATTGAGCGTTTCAACTTGACCTACCGTATGAGCATGCGGCGCTTTACCCGTTTGACCAACGGCCACAGCAAGAGCCTGCGTCACCACAAGGCCATGCAAGCCCTGTTCATTGCGTGGTATAATTTCGGGCGGAAGCACGAAACTCTAAAGGGCGCTACGCCAGCGATGGCCTCACAGCTAACGGACCACGTATGGACGACCAAAGAACTGATCGAGAAGTCGTCAAATTAAGAAACAAGCGATACAGCGCCGTGGGTTTTTGCGGCCTCTGCCTGTACACAACCGTATGCGGATTTATTGAGCAGAATTACTGGGAAACCGCGTCCGGTGGTTTGTTGATGTGGTGCGCAATCGACCTTCTTCGTGACACTTTTAAAAAATAGTTTCCCCACTACTTAATCGACCAGTGCCCAATATTCACCGTCTCGCGAAACGGGCGAGCGACGTATCTCGCAGCCCAGCAAGAGTTTGTGGAATACGATGCACACGGCAACCCAGGAATTTTGTACTAAAAAATCGTGTAGCGCGCATTTCGAGCAGGGCCATAAACGGCAATCTCAATCAGCTCAAGAGCTTAGGAGAAAAAGGGCTCCTAAAGGCATCCGCCAAAAGCGCTCAAAAAGGGACAGAATGCGTTCAGCACGGGGCCCGCCGCGCGGCGTCCACCCCTGTCCCCTGAATCCTCATCCCTGCATTCGGAGATGCAAAGCGAGCTTAGAACCCAACCCGCACATACGAGTGCGGATGGTAATAGTGATATCCGTAGTACGGATGGTAGTACCAAGGCCGATACGCCGGGGCCACGATCACCGTGGTCGGCGGCGGCGGATAGTCACCCACAATCGCCGTGGCGCCCGCCGGAGCGTAGTAGCCAGGAGCCGCGGCCATTTGTTGGGCCGCCACCACCACGCGATCGCTCACGCCTTGCTGCTTGAGAGCAATGAGCGCTTGCGGGCTGAGGTCCACCCGAGCGCCGCGTTGGTGCATCGTGCTAATAATCACGTCATCGCTGATGCCCGCGTGGCTCATCTGCAAGATGTCGTAGTTCGTTACTGCTTGAGCTGCCGCTTGAGCATTGAGTTGGTTGACGGCCGCTTGGCCGGCCACAGCCTTCCGTTCATCGGTCGCGTCTTTCTCGCGGCCCAAGATGTTGCCCGTCACCGCGCCTACGCCGGCGCCAATGAGTGCGTCTTGCCCCGCGTGCTTCCGGCCGCCGATGACCGCACCCGTGATCGCGCCCATGGCGCCACCCAGGAATGTGCCCGACGTGGTGTCGTCGTGGTAGTAATCCGGAGCCGGTTGATAAATGTACTGGGCCGAGGCCGTTTCCGTTCGCAGCGCGGCACTCGCCGCGATCAGCAAAATGACGGCAATACTCAGGGGGCGACGCTTTCCGTACTCAAGGGCACGCATGGCTGGGTCTCTCTACGCTTCGAGTGTGCGCCGATCGGAGTCGCTTACTCGCCAGGGCGGCGCAAAATACTCCCTTATCTCTATCGGCGGTCGGGGAGGCGACTCTACTGGAATATGCCCAGCTGGGCCAGCGGAGTTTGCCGGCTAAGGAAGCTATTGGAGCGCTGCTAGCGAACTCGGTAAGCTACGCCGGCGCCGCCTGCTCGCTAGCGGGGGCAACGCCGAGGATCTCCGCCACCCGGCCCTCCGGCGGCGGTTCCGGCGGGCCATTCGTGATCCGCCCCGGGTCGATCCGCTGCTCGAGCTCATAGAGAATGGCGTCGGTCTTGTAGCGCTCGTACTTGTAGTCGTCGATCGCAAACGTCCGCCGCCGGGCATCGCTCACGTAGGTCACCTTCGCAATGCCTTTGCTCCGCCATCGACGCTTGTTCACCTCTTCCACTTCCTCGTAGCGGAACGATTCGCCCCAACTGCTCGAGAGGGCTTCGTCGCCGCCTTCGATCCACCGCCCGCGGGCACGCAATGGGAGCGATACCAGAAACAGGCCAGCGACCGACATCACACTCGCCATGATGAACTGCATCGCGATATCAGGCCCGCGCGGAATGTGCCGATCCTCGGCATACTTGGCCCATTCCAGCAGATCATCATGATTGGCCACGACTTCGTATTGGTCGACCGTGAGCGCTCTCTCGCGATCGTCCTTAAACAGTTTCTTGTAGTCCTGCTTGAACTCATCGAACCCTTGAATGCGATGCGCTGGATAGCTGAAGACACCGTCCTTGAGGCACCACAGCGCGAAGCCAAGTGCGCAGAGGCCCATGATCAAGAACTTACGCCAGTAGCGTGGATCGTCTTCCGCTCGAATTTGCATCGCTCAGCCTACAATACGCGTTCAGCGGCCCGTGAATCGCACCGGATGCCGTTCGACGATTGTAGCGAAAGTCGCACGGGCAGGCAGCCGGCTTATTTGACGGTTTGCTCGCTCGGTAGGGCGGCCGTTTGCACGCGGGGAACCGCCGGGAACATTTGCAGCGATTCCACCAGGTCGCGGTCGGTGTTGCCGACGCGGTCGATCATCGGGGCCTCCATAGTCACGGTGACAGAAACGCGCGGCCCGCTTTCCGGAGCAATTAGGAAGTAATGCCATTCGACCGGCACTTCCTCGACGGTGCCGCGCGCGACAACTTCGAAGCAGTACAAACCCGCCTTGTTCTGCCACTGCCGACTGGACGCCATTTCGCTGAAGTTCTTGCCGAGCGCGTATTCGATGTCCTTCTGGAACTGCTCCAAAGAGGTCTGCCGGCCCGCGGATTTAGAAGGCAATTGGGTGATGGTGCACTGGGCCGCGAGGTCGCCATTGTCTACGCGGCGAAGCGTAACCGCCTCGCGAGCCTCGGCGGTCACGAACCACTGCCGGTCGTGCTTCAGCCGAAACCCAAGCGGCGACGACTCGTAGGACAAGTCGCGTGCAGCCCCTGGCTCGCTTCGCGTGACACGTGCCACGACTTCATCCGTTAGGTGCTCGGACTTGTCGATCGGATTGATCGTGATTTGTAGCTTGGCGACGGCGTTCAGGCCGGGCGTGGCGCTGCCGATGGAACGCTCTTCCCGAATTGCAAGGTTCAAGCGGGTAACGCGATGCAGGTTGCGGTCAAAGAGATAAACGCCACGAAGTTCCTGTTCCACGGCCGCGCCGTCGGCTGTACCGTGAACTGTACCGGTGAGGCGAATTTTCGCATAGTTTTCATTGCAACTATCGAGAACGCTCTGAACGTCACATACAGCCATCGTGTCTAGTGTTAAGAGGGGGCCCATGACCGTGGCATCATTGGTCCACGAGTCGCCTTCGGCAACGGGTTTCGCCGGGAGCAGCAGATCGGCTGCGAAGGAATCGCCGACCACATCGATTAGGTCGAGTTGTTCGCGGTCCAGCAACGCATCGGGGCAGTACAGCACGGGCCGCTGCTCACCATGCTGGAGCACGATGAGTCGGCGGTCGTCGGGAAGCTTCGGTGTGCGGCCCGTGTTATCGACTTTGATAACAGCTTCGGCCGTGTCGTAGTAGCGGACGGCGATCGGCGCGGCGGCATGGGACGGGTTGATGTCGGAAATTCTCAGCTCGTCGTAGCTCAACTTGGCTGCGACGCTGCTGGGGAGTTGCTTGTTGGTGGGACTGTCTTTGTCGTCGCTTTTGGAGCGTACGAGGTCGTGGCCGCCGACATCCAACTGAATCGAAACGTGACTTAATGCCTTTGCTGGATATTGAGGGGTCAGGTCAACCTCGCTGCTCGCGTGGGCAGTTCGAATGGCGAGCAGCGCGATAAGCGACACGAGTACGACAGGCCGGTAAACGGACATATTTGCATCCTTAAAGCGAGGCAAGTGCCTGCCATTTAGGCATTGGTTCGATTTCGCCTAAATCGTCCAACGAGCGAGCGGCTGTCCATTCGAAAGTGCGGCGGCCACGCACAGAATTCCAAAATGTAAAAATGGGAAGGGCTCGTTGCATGGGCGAACCGTGATTAGCCCGTAAACTTGGGAACTAACTGCTGGCATTGCCAGTTGACGCAAATCAATACAGTGTAAGTGGATGAAAACGCTGCAAAGCGCGGGGGCGGCCCTTAGAAATGCCGCTGCGGTGCCATTTGCGCGAACTTTGGATCGACCTTTTTGGACCTGATTGCGTACAACATGACAGCGTTGAAGCTGTTGCAGAGCCTTGACTTGCCGTACTTATCCCCCTAACGGCGAATTGCTGGCGGACCTGACAAACTGGACACTTGTACCGGCGGCACCGGAATTGCTCTCTCTAGTGGCGGCCCGGCCGGGAGTGTCAAGCAGGCCGGGCGACGTGAACGCGGTAAACAAATAACTGAGAGCTCGGAGACGAACTAGAAATAGGTAGACATAGACTGGCTACAGTCAGTAGTGATTTGCCCTGTCTTACAACCACGCACCTTAACGAACTGAGATGCGTAATTGAACGACACGGCTGTGGGCGATGGATTCGCAAGGAACACCACAACACCGTAGGAGGCGACCGTAGCAGAGATAGAGGTGAACCATGCAACGCGAATATATGAGCCCTGAATTGCGTGAACTCCGAGATCAACAGATTCGGTTCGCGCCTCGACCCAAGAAGCTGCAGCAGGTAGAAGCTGCGGAGCGCTTGATCGCTGAGATTGATGGCGACAAGACGTATCCGTACGACTACGTGTGCTTCCGAGTTACGGGTTACCGACCGGCGGAGGGCTCGCAAGTTAAGTTCTTGGGCGAAGATCTGCGCCACGACTTACGGCTGTTTGTAGAAGACCTGTCGGATTCCGCCGACATGGCGGCCAACAACATCGGCGAGCAAGTGCTCACCGTTGAAGAATTGGCCAAACAATTCAACGTTTCGACGAAGACCATTTCGCGTTGGCGCGAACTGGGTCTTGTGAGCCGGCGGCTGGTTTTTGACGGTCGCAAGCGTGTGGGCTTTCTGCGGAGCAGCGTCGATCGGTTCGTGAAAACGAATCAAGATCGCGTTTCCCGAGGTGCGCGGTTCAGCCAACTGACGGAAGAGCAGCGCCAAGAGATCATCGATCGGGCACGTCGGCTGGCGAGCGCTGGCGGCGGGCAATCGGAGATTTCGCGCCGCTTGGCGAAGCGCGCTGGTCGCAGTGTCGAAACGATTCGGTCGACGATCCGGCAATTCGACAAGCAGCATCCCGAGCTGGCTATTTTCCCGGACATGAACGGCCCGCTCACGGAAGGGCAAAAGACGCGGATTTACCAGGGTTTCAAGCGGGGCGCGAACGTCGACAAGTTAATGAAGCAGTTTGGCCGCACGAAGACGACGATTTATCGCGTCATCAACGAAGTGCGGGCAGCGCGCATCATGGAATTGCCGCTCGACTACATCAACAACGCACGATTCGCTCGCAAGGGCGCCGATAAGGCGATCCTGGGGCCGATGCCGGATAGTGATACGCCGACGAAGAAGGCGCGGCGGCCGAGTGGTTTGCCGCCGTATTTGGCCAGCCTGTATGAGATGCCGCTGCTGACTCGCGAGCAAGAGGCGCATTTGTTCCGCAAGTACAACTTTGTGAAGTACAAAGCGGAGAAGTTGCGTCGCGAGCTCGACCTGGCTCAGCCAAAGGCGAGCTTGATGGACGAGATTGAAACGTTGAATCAGCTAGCGGTCGCAACGAAGAACGAAATCGCCCGGGCTAATTTGCGGCTGGTGGTTTCGATCGCGAAGCGGCACGTCACGCCAGATCAAAACTTCTTTGAGCTGGTGAGCGATGGAAATATCTCGTTGCTGCGTGCGGTTGAGAAGTTCGACTACTCGCGAGGATTCAAGTTCAGCACGTACGCGAGTTGGGCGATCATGAAGAATTTCGCACGGACGATTCCGGGCGAGTTCAAGCATCGCGACCGGTTCCGTACAAGCCAGGACGAGTTGTTCGCGGCGACGCAAGAGCATCGGGGTAACCCGCTGGTGGAAGAAGGACAGCAGAATCAGCGCGAGGCGCAGATCGAGCGGATCCTCCGCCGGTTGGATGAGCGCGAGCAGAAGATCATCATTGGCCGGTTCGGCCTGGATCATTCGCACGAGCCGCAGACCTTGAAAGAGGTCGGGGCTTCGCTGGGGGTGACCAAAGAACGGATTCGCCAGATCGAGGCTCGGGCTTTGTCGAAGCTTCGTCAAGCGGCCCAGGAGGAGAAGATTCTGCTGGATACCTTGTAACCGATAGTAATCACGCGAACGAAAATTCGAAGAATGAGCCGGTCGAATCGCGGCCGGCTCATTTTTTGTTGTCTATGAAGGAAAAAATATATGAGCAAAGATTTGCGATTTTCTCTTCAAATGGCGAAAGCTCTGGGCTGCCGAGTTAGACACAATAGTTCGCGCCGTCTAATCGGCGTTATCGACTGGCATTTTCAGCGCGACTTAACGATCGACGACAGTGGGAAAACACCTCCATCGTTGACACGTTTATTGCTTTCGTTGGCGGAAGAAGTGCTTTAAAACTGCAGCGGCGATTCGTGGCGCGCGAAGGTTATTGCGCAGAGCCGATTAATCGCAGGTGTAAAGCAAATCGAGTCGCGGCAATTGCGTTTGCTAGTCGCTCGTCAGAGGTGAGCAAAATGGTGTCGGTCTGCAAGGCCAGCGCAATGTACAGCGAATCGTAGACCGAACGACTCGTTTCGACGGCAATTCGCAACGCCGGTTCGATTAGATCGTGGCTTGCAGTAAGTCGAATCGGCAACTGCAAAATGTCGCCCAATATCTCATTGGCGTCTCCCGCGGATAGCTCGCCGCGACGAACATATTTCCAGAGCACGTTTGCGGTTTCAGGCAGGAGGAGGTCGGGAGCGAGAATCGGGTCAGCGGCTTTGACGGCGCGCTCGGCCTCGGATGTCCCCGACTCGTTGATATACAGCTTAATGAGCACACTGGCATCGATCACAAAGCCGCTCATCGAAGTCGGTCCTCGCGCTGCTCGTGAGCGCTATCCGATGAGCGTTGTCCCAGGCGCTTACGCCAGGTGGCGGCGAGGGCGAGGGACTCATCGAGCGTTCGGCCGGCCGCTCGTTCGAGGATGAGTTTGGTTTCGCTTTGCAAGGATCGACCGGTGAGGGCGGCGCGCTGTTTGAGGCGATTTACGATGTCGTCGTCCAAGCCGCGAACCAAGATGTCTGCCATGGGGTCATTCCTTATTGCCCCAAATCGGAGATCGGGGCGTGATATCACAATGATAGCATGCGGAATTTGCGGGGCAAAGCGGAGTTGGCGGGCGTAGAGCAAATCTCTCGCCAGCCGCCCTTGCGGCCGGGCGGCGGACCAGTATATTAACTGATTCGCACGAGTTTCCCAGCGTATGCGCTAGCGTAGCTCAATTGGCAGAGCAGCTGATTTGTAATCAGCAGGTTGTGGGTTCAAGTCCCTCCGCTAGCTCGTCAAGTGAACGTGAACGCAAAGTTAGGCGTGCGAACGGGTTTTGGGATCGAAGTGGAGCGAGCCACGAAGAGTGGCCGTGGCGAATCGGCAGGCGCTGTCGCCCCGTGTGTCCGGAGAGTGGATCGAGCGTTCGTGTTGGCAGTTAGTGGAGCCAATATCGAATGGCGAGATCGGTGAGTCGGCGCGTGTTGAAATCCGATGGCTGTCAGCGAAGGCTGTGGCCGATTGGTTCTCAGCTTTGCGGCTCGACGGCGAGTTGCTTAAAGCGCGGGGAGTTACCGAAGCGGTCAAACGGGTCAGACTGTAAATCTGATGGCTCTGCCTTCGCAGGTTCGAATCCTGCACTCCCCAATGAAAGTAGAAAGTCGAGTGTTTAGGGTCAAAAGTCGAGGGCCAGAAGAGTTCCGGCTGTCGACCTTCGATACTCAGCCCTCGGCCAGTAGGCGGGTGTAGCTCAATGGTAGAGCAATAGCCTTCCAAGCTGAAGACGAGGGTTCGATTCCCTTCACCCGCTTTGAGATGAACGGAGACTTGAAAACAAACGGAAAGCTGACGGCTTCATGCTGCTGCTGTAGCTCAGTTGGTAGAGCGCGTCCTTGGTAAGGACGAGGTCATCAGTTCAAGTCTGATCAGCAGCTTTGCTTGCCAAGCCCCATACAATTTGGCATGCGACGAACACCTTCGATAATCGCAAATTTAAATCAACCTTTTTTTGACTCCTTATTGTTGTCAGTCAGGAATTAACAATGGCTAAGGAAAACTTCGTACGTAAAAAGCCGCACGTGAACGTGGGCACGATCGGTCATATCGATCACGGTAAAACGACCACCACGGGCGCCATCCTGGCGGTTCAGGGTGCAAAGGGCATGGCTACCCCCAAGGCTTATTCGGAAATCGCCAAGGGTGGTACTGTCCGCGATGAAACCAAGACGGTCACGATCGCCGTGTCGCACGTTGAGTACGAAAGCGACAAGCGTCACTATGCCCACATCGACTGCCCGGGCCACGCCGACTTTATTAAGAACATGATCACCGGTGCCGCCCAGATGGACGGCGCGATCTTGGTCGTGTCGGCTGCCGACGGTCCGATGCCACAAACCCGCGAACACATTCTCTTGGCTCGCCAAGTCGGTGTGCCACGGATCGTTGTGTTCCTCAACAAGTGTGACCTCGTGGACGATGCCGAGTTGCTCGACCTCGTTGAGCTCGAAGTTCGCGAACTGTTGACGAAGTACGACTTCCCCGGCGACGAAGTTCCGATCATTCGCGGTGCGGCGAAGAACGCCTACGACAATCCGAAGGATCCAGAAGCCGCGAAGTGCATCACCGAGCTGATGACCGCGATTGACGCTTACATTCCGGAACCAGTTCGTGAAGTCGACAAGCCATTCCTGATGGCGATTGAAGACGTGTTCTCGATCGAAGGCCGCGGTACCGTGGCCACCGGTCGTATTGAGCGTGGCATCGTGAAGGTTGGCGACACGGTCGATATCATCGGCCTCGAAGCCGCTCCGAAGAGCACGACCTGCACGGGCGTCGAAATGTTCAACAAGACGCTCGATTCGGGACAGGCCGGTGACAACGTCGGTTGCTTGCTCCGCGGTGTGAAGCGCGAAGAAATTCAGCGTGGTCAAGTGCTCGCGAAGCCGGGCTCGATCACGCCGCACACGAAGTTCGAAGCGGAAGTGTACGTGCTCTCGAAAGAGGAAGGTGGTCGGCACACGCCGTTCTTTAGCGGCTACCGTCCGCAGTTCTACTTCCGCACGACGGACGTGACTGGTTCGGCAAACTTGCTGGGCGGCGCAGAAATGTGCATGCCTGGCGATAACGCCCGGATTCAGGTTGAGTTGTCGAAGCCAATCGCCATGGATGAAGGTGTTCGTTTCGCTATCCGCGAGGGTGGTAAGACGGTTGGTTCGGGCGTCGTGACGAAGATTAGTGAATAAGACAAAGGCGAAATTTGGAGGGAGGAAGACGGAAGGGTGATCCCCTTCAATCTTCCCCCTCCGACCTTTCGCCTTGCCCCAGGGGCGTAGCTCAATTGGCAGAGCACCGGTCTCCAAAACCGGGGGTTGAGAGTTCGAGCCCCTCCGCCCCTGCTGCTAGGTCGTTCAGTTGTTTTTGTTTGAAAGTTCGTTTGTTCGGGTGTGCTGCGAAGTCGTTCAGTTAATGGAGTAGTGAAGATCGTGGCCAACGAAACTAGTGCTGGAGCGGGGATGTTTCAGGAGTTGTTCCGTTTTGGTTTTTACAAACGGAGCCAAGGTCGGATTGCCCGGCAGTCGACTTTCTACGCTTTTGCGGTGATTGTCGCGTTGGGCGCATGGACGCTCAGCCGGTATTTGGGTGGGTATATCAGCGATGCTGCGGTCGGCAATCCGGATTGGACGGTCCAAAAGCAGCGGTTGGTGGAATATGGAGTTCCGCTCGCGGTGTTGGCGGTCGGTTTGTGGGCCAGTTTTCGCGTGGTTCAAATGCCCGCGTTCGCAGATTTTTTGATTTCCGTTGAAGGAGAGATGAACAAGGTCTCCTGGCCATCGCGCACCCAGTTGTTTCGGGCGTCGCTGGTGGTCATCTTGGTCATCTTTTTTATGGCGGGAATTTTGTACGGATACGATTTGCTTCTGCGATGGCTATTAAATGGCATCGATAGTTTGGTTTCGTCGATTTTTGGTTAAGTTCGAAACACTCGGCTCAAGTACATGACTGACGACCAACCAGCCCACGTGGCAGATGACGCGGTGAGCAATCGCAGCGATGATACTGCGCTGGAAGAAGCGAACGGCCATCGTGTTGCGGAGAAAGGGTCGGGCGGAGGCGAGCCAGAAGCGGCGGCTGCTCCCGCCGGTGAGGCGTCGGAAGAGGTCAGCTCGGTTGATTCCGAGAAGGAGTTGATCGCGGAGTCGGAAGCGGCCGAGGCCGAAGAAGAAGTCACCGAAGAGGCCGAAGACGAAGCGGAGCCGGAAGAAGACGAAAATTCGCCAGCGGCGATCGCTCGGCGAAAGCCGGTGGAGTTGGC
The DNA here is from genome assembly GCA_036271295.1 of Lacipirellulaceae bacterium. GTDB lineage: Bacteria > Planctomycetota > Planctomycetia > Pirellulales > Lacipirellulaceae > JABDGM01. The sequence goes on from DATBAY010000477.1 coordinate 11,050, forward strand.
TTCCGATGAGCCGGAAGAGATCCACATGGATTGGTACATCCTCAAGGTGCAAAGCAATCGTGAGCGTACGATTGCCGAGGCCTTGGAGCGGAAGATGCGGATCGAGGGGTACGACAAGTACTTCGATCAAGTGGTCGTGCCGACCGAGAAGGTGACGGAGTTTAAGGGCGGCAAGAAAAAGGTCGTCGAGCGAAAACTGTACCCGGGTTACATCGTGGTGCACATGCACATTAATGATGACACGTGGTTTGCGGTTCGCGAGACGAGCGGGGTGGGTGATTTCACAGGCGCCGGCGGCAAGCCGACGCCGATGCTGGCCAGCGAAGTCTCCCGGATCGTGCAGACGGACGAAGAAGAAACAAGCGAATCGCCGAAGCTGGATATCAAGTTCGCAGTCGGCGACAAGATCAAGGTAAAGGAAGGCAACTTCGAGAATTTCGAAGGCGAAGTTGCGAAGATCGACGAGGCAAGTGGTCGCGTCACCGTGTTGATTCATATCTTCGGCCGCAGTACGCAGGTCGAATTGGAATATTGGCAGATTGAAGCAGTGTAAGGCATAAAGCCGCGATCGCTGATCGCGAAGATGAGATCAAATGGCAAAACAATTCGCAGGCAGTGCGAAGTTTCAGATTCCGGGTGGGCAGGCTACGCCAGCTCCGCCGGTTGGTACTTCGCTTGGTAAGTACGGCATTAACCTCGGTCAGTTCGTGCAGCAATTTAACGAGCGCACGAAGGAGGCCGGCGGCATGATGATTCCGGTCGTAGTGACGGTTTACAGCGATCGTTCGTTCGAGTTCATAACCAAGAGCCCGCCGGCGGCGGTGCTGCTCAAGAAGGCGGCGAACATTGCCAAGGGATCGCCGGTACCGCACAAGGAAAAGGTTGGCTCGGTGACACGGGCTCAGATGGAAGATATCGCCAAGATCAAGATGAATGATCTCAACGCGACGGACCTCGACATGGCGGTGAATATGGTCGCGGGCACGGCCCGAAGCATGGGACTGGAAGTTAAGGGTTAGAAAAAGCAATTCGCTGTTAGCTTGAGCTATCAGTCAAACATTCAGATTTCTGGCTGACAGCTTAAAGTTGACAGCTGCGAGCTAAAGAGACATGGCAAAACAATCTAAACGATATCGGGCATTGTCAGAAAAGCGTAACGAAGACGCAGTCCCGATCCCGGATGCGGTTAAGACCCTGAAGGGTTACGAAGGCACGAAGTTCGACCAATCGGTCGAAATTGCGATCCGCTTGGGTATCGATCATACGCAGGCCGAGCAATCGGTCCGCGGTTCGATCGTGTTACCGCATGGGATCGGCAAGCAGCAGCGCGTGCTCGTGTTCGCCAAAGGCGCCAAGGCAGAAGAAGCGAAGGCCGCCGGCGCCGAATATGTTGGCGAAGACGAACTTGCAAATAAGGTGAAAGACGGCTGGACCGACTTCGACGTTTGCATTGCGGCGCCGGACATGATGAAGCTCGTCGGCCCGCTCGGCAAGGTACTTGGCCCGCGCGGTTTGATGCCATCGCCGCGTGCCGGTACGGTGACGCCGGAAATCGGCAAGACGGTGAGTGAATACAAAGCGGGCAAGGTCGAGTTCCGCAACGACAAGGCCGGCATCGTACAGGCGGTTGTCGGCAAGGTGAGCTTCGACGCCAACAAGCTTACCGAGAATATTCAAGCGTTTTTGGAAAAAGTCAGCGCGCTCAAGCCGGGTTCGGTGAAGGGTGCGTTCATCAAGGGGGCGCACATCAGTGCCACGATGAGCCCCAGCGTGCGGATAGCAGTGTAGGAGAAAAGCTGTTAGCTGTTAGCCGTTAGCCAGAAGAGTTTGGCTAAGAGCTAAGAGCTAAGAGTTCATCATTATGAGCAAATTTGTAAAAGAGATGATTACGAAGGACCTTCGCGGTCGGCTGGAAGGCGTGGAAGACGCGCTATTGGTCGATGTGATTGGTCTGAAGAACGACAAGAACGTCGCGCTGCGGCAGCGGCTGCGGAAGAAGAACATTCACCTGCTGGTGGTGAAGAACAGCCTAGCCAGGCGTGCGACCGAAGGGACGCGGCTGGAGAAGGCGTTCGCCGATGTTCAGGGAACGATGGCTTTGGTTTGGGGTGGCGAAGACATCATTTCGCTGGCCAAAGAAGTCGTCAAAATCACGGAAGAAAAAGGTTACGAGAAAGTCACCGCTAAGGGCGGCGTTATGGACGGCCAGGCTTTGGCCGCGGATCAGGTGAAAGCCGTCAGCAAGTGGCCGAGCCGTAAAGAGCAGCTCAGCATTTTGAGCGGTCAGATCTTGAGCGTTGGCGCGAAGTTGTCGAGTCAGTTGCTCAGCGGCGGCAGCAAATTGGCGAGCCAGATCAAGAAGAAGAGCGAAGAAGAAGGCGGCGAGAAGGCTGCCGAGTAATTACGAACAATTGGTGGGTTTCGGCCCGCCTGCATCGATAAACAAACAACGTTCACGCGACCCAGTACGAGAAAGGTATACGAGTCATGTCCACCGCAACCATGGAATTTGCTGATACGACCAAGAAGTTGGGCGATCAGATCATGGGCCTCACACTGAAAGAGGCCAAGGAATTGAGCGACTACTTGAAAGACGTCCACGGCATCGAGCCGGCGGCCGGTGGTGCGGTAATGATGGCCGGCCCAGCTGCTGGCGGCGCTGCAGAAGCTCCGGCTGCGAAGACCGAGTTCGACGTCGTGCTCGATGGCTTTGGGGACAACAAGATCGCCGTGATCAAGGTCGTTCGCCAAGCCACGGGCTTGGGTTTGAAGGAAGCCAAGGATCTGGTCGAAGGTGTTCCGAGCAAAATCAAGGAAGCCCTGTCCGAAGCGGATGCCAAGAAGCTGAAGACCGAATTGGAAGCGTCTGGCGCGACTGTCTCGATCAAGTAGTCGAGCGAAGGAAACTCGAGTGGCTGGCCCCGCGCTGGTCATTTCGAGTTGGCGTTAGATAATTTCTTAAGCGCCGTCTGCCGGTGGGGCGGTGCGATCGGACGGTCAGGCTTGGCACCAGTTTGCATGAGCGTCTCCAATCGCTTGTTTCTTATTTCTGCATGTCGGTCGATGCTGCGACTGGCGGCTGCGCTGAAGGTGCGCAGTTGCGAGTTAACGGCAGAGCCGGTTCTGCGTTCTGAGACGGAGTAACGATTCCCATGGCAGTCACTGCGCGACGCCGTTTAGAGCCCTCCACAACCCGCCGTTTCGGTAGCGGGCGTACGCCGTATTCGATCCCGGATCTCACCGAGATCCAAACGAAAAGCTACGCGCGGTTTCTACAGTACGACACGCCGACTGACAAGCGCAAAGATGAAGGCCTGGAAGGCGTACTGCGCGAAATCTTTCCGATCGAAAGTTACGACAAGAAGCTTTCGCTGTCGTACGTTCGGTACGAATTAGGCAAGCCGCGGTACGAACCGGATGAGTGCCGGCAGCTGCGTTTGACGTACGGTCGGCCGTTCCGCATTTGGCTGCGGCTCAACAAAGAGCAACCGATCGAAGAGGAAGTCTACCTCGGCGACCTGCCCATCATGCTGGGCGGCGGTGAGTTCATCATCAATGGCGCCGAGCGCGTGGTGGTGAGCCAGTTGCACCGCAGTCCCGGTATCGACTTCGTTTCGGAAATGGAAGCGGGGGAGCGCCGGCTGTACAGCTGCCGTGTCATTCCGGAGCGCGGAAGCTGGATCGAAATCAACACGACGAAAAAGGACAGCATCACGGTCCGCATCGACCAGAGCGGCAAGTTCTCGGTGGTCACGCTGCTGCGTGCCATGGATCCGAAATTCGGTTTGGATGCCGATATTCTGCGCACGTTCTACGAAACGATAAAGCAGAAGATCACCGACGCCAAAAGCGCGGCGAAGCTTGAAGGCAAAGTCGCCGTGGGCGACGTTGTCTATCCGGTCGGCAGCGAGCGGGCGGGCGAAATCATTATCGAGAACGGCCAGCGGATTACGAAGACGGCTGCGGAAACCATCAAAGATTCCGGCCTGAAGCTGGTCGAAATCATGGAACCGCCGATAACTAATGTTTTGCTGAACGCGCTGACGGACGACGGCACGTCCAGTCATGAGGAAGCGTTGTTGCGGATCTACCAGCGGCTGCGGCCGGGCAATCCGCCGCAATTGGAAAAGGCCAAATCGCTATTCCACGAAAAGTTCTATGACACGAATCGCTACCGCTTGGGTCGTGTCGGTCGCTTCCGCATGAATCGCAAGCTCCATCTCACGGTACCCGAGGATGAGATGGTGCTGCGGCCGGAAGATTTGATTAACGCCGTAAAATACTTGATGAATCTGGTCGGTGGCGAGGGTGATGCCCACGTCGACGACATTGACCACTTGGGCAATCGGCGCTTGCGCACGATCGACGAACTCGCGTCGGACGAAATGCGCAAAGGGTTTTTGAAGCTCCGTCGGACGGTGCAGGAGCGCATGAGCCTCAAGGATATCGAGGACATGACGCCGCGTAGTTTGATCAACCCGAAGAGCATTTCGGCGGCAATCGAATACTTCTTCGGTCGTGGCGAGTTGTCGCAAGTCGTCGACCAAACGAATCCGCTATCGATGCTTACGCACGAGCGGCGGTTGTCGGCGTTGGGCCCGGGCGGTTTGAATCGCAAACGTGCAGGCTTCGAAGTGCGCGACGTACACATCTCGCACTACGGCCGCATTTGTCCGATCGAAACGCCTGAAGGCACGAACATCGGCCTAATCTCGAGCTTGGCGATGTACGCGGCTGTCGATGAGTACGGCTTCCTCATCACGCCGTACCGCAAGGTGACCAAAGGCAAGCTGATGGACGAAGTCGTGTGGCTGCGTGCCGATGAAGAATCGGAAGCCTACGTCGCGTCGGCGGATTCGCCGATTGAAAACGACAAGATTACCGGCGATACGATCGTTGCCCGCCATCGGGCCGACTTCGAGTTGATCCCGGTTGACACGATTCAGTACATCGACGTCACGCCGAGCCAAATGATCGGCGTGTCGGCCGGTTTGATCCCGTTCCTCGAGCACGACGATGCGAACCGCGCGCTCATGGGTTCGAACATGCAGCGGCAAGCGGTGCCTTTGCTCGTCACCGAGCCGCCGATCGTGGGCACCGGTTTAGAGACGGACGTCGCCCTCCACTCGGGCATGATCATCCGCGCCGGCCACAAGGGCACGGTCACGTATGTCGACGCCGACCGGATCGAAATCGGTCCGGAAGTGCATCGCATGCGGAAGTTCGTGGGCCTCAACGAGCGCACCTGCCAGAATCAGAAGCCGATCGTAAAGACTGGCGACAAGGTCGAAAAGGGCCAGGTGATCGCCGACGGTGCCGCGACGTTCCAGGGCGAGCTCGCTTTGGGTCGCAACGTGTTAGTCGCGTTCATGTCTTGGGAAGGCTACAACTTCGAAGACGCCATCATCATCAGCGAAGAGTTGGTGAAGAACGACACGTACACGTCGCTCCACATCGAGGAGTTTGACGTCGAAATTCGGGAAACGAAACTCGGCCGCGAAGAGTTCACGCGCGACATTCCGAATGTCAGCGAAAAGATGCTCCGCAACCTGGATGAGAATGGCATCGTGCAGATCGGCACGTTCGTCGAACCGGGTGATATTCTCGTCGGCAAGGTTTCGCCGAAGAGCAAGACGGAACTGACGCCGGAAGAAAAGCTACTGCACGCGATCTTCGGTCGTGCCGGCGAAGACGTGAAGAACGATTCGCTGGAAGTGCCGTCCGGTGTCGAAGGCATCGTGATCGATACGCAACGGTTCTCCCGCCGCATGAGCCTTACGGAAGATCAGCGCAAGGAATTCGAGCGATCGCTCAAGGCTGCCGAGAAGGAAGGTAACGAACGGATCGCGACTGCGTTCGGGGAGTTGATCACAGAGGTCGAGACGATCATCGGCCGCAAGGTGACGGACGACGACGGCGTGCCGATGATCCACGATCAGGATCCGGCGTACGTTGCCGAGCGTGCGGCGAACTTCAAGATCGACACGCTCGATCTTCGCAGCCCGCAGCGCAAGAAGGACGCCGAGAAGGTCTTCAAGCAACTGTGGCCGAACGTGGAAGAGGCCATCGACGCGCGCGATCGCAAGCTAAACTCGATGAAGCGTGGCGATGAACTCCGCAGCGGCGTGCTGCAAATGGTGAAGGTCTATATCGCCACGAAGCGGGTGATTTCCGTCGGCGATAAGATGGCCGGCCGCCATGGTAACAAGGGTGTTATCTCGAAGATTCTACCGGTCGAGGATATGCCGTATTTGGAAGACGGCACGCCAATCCAAATCATGCTCAACCCGCTGGGTGTGCCGAGCCGCATGAACGTCGGTCAGATTTTGGAAACGCACTTGGGCTGGGCCGGCGCCAAGCTTGGCTTCCGCGCGATTACGCCCGTGTTCGATGGCGCCGAGGAATCAGAAATCAACGCGACGCTGAGCGAAGCGGGCTTGCCTAGGCACGGCAAGACGAAGCTTTATGACGGCCGCACGGGCGACATCTTCGAGCAGGAAACGACCGTCGGCTACATCTACATGTTGAAGTTGCACCACCTGGTGGATGATAAGGTGCATGCCCGCAGCACGGGCCCGTACTCGCTCATCACGCAGCAGCCGCTCGGCGGCAAGGCGCGGTTCGGTGGTCAGCGATTCGGCGAGATGGAAGTGTGGGCGCTGGAAGCATACGGCGCCGCTTACATTTTGCAGGAACTGCTCACCGTGAAGAGCGACGACGTCGAAGGCCGTACCAAGATTTACGAATCGATGGTCAAGGGCGAGAACACGTTGGAAGCCGGCACGCCGGCGAGCTTCGACGTGCTTACGAATGAAATTCGCGGATTGGGATTGAATATGCAGTTGGAGAAGCGACGGATTTGATCAAGGGAAAATGCAAAATGCAAAATGTTCAATGCCAAATGAACAATGCAGAGTCGCCCAACGGTATCTCTGCTGAGTCTTTCATTGAACGGCGTTTTGCCAAACCGTTCGATTTGAGCGAACGATTTCTCAATTTCGGGGACCGAGTTTGTAGCGTGGTGGAAGCATTGCCTGAAACTAGAATCGGACGGCGAATTGCAGATCGGCTGCTTCGAAGTGGCACATCGCCCTTGGGCAACAATGAGGAAGCGTGTGCTGCAGAAAGTAAGCGAGACTTCGTCCATAAGCTAAGGATTTGCCTGAAGGAAGTGCGAGAATCGCGCGCTTGGCTTCTACTTTCGGCGCGCCGCAATTTGGTGTCGGCGAGCCGATTGCAGGATCTGATCGACGAAGGCGGCCAATTGGCAAGAATCATTGGGCAGTCGATTGCTACCGCACGGGGCATTTAAAAGAAGACTAGAGCGGAATTAGCGAGCAGTTAATTTTGCAGTTTGCATTGAACATTTTGCATTTTGCATTTTCTCCTCAAGGAGAGTGAAGATATGAGCAACATTTTAGACACCGCCAGTTACGATCGTATTAACGACTACGCGTCGGTAAAGATCAGCCTGGCCCGGCCGCACGATATCCGGAGCTGGTCGTTCGGCGAAGTGAAGAAGCCGGAAACGATCAACTACCGCACGTACCGTCCGGAAAAGGACGGCTTGTTTTGTGAGCGTATTTTCGGACCTGAAAAGGACTGGGAGTGCGCCTGCGGCAAGTACCGTGGCATGAAGTACAAGGGCATGATTTGCGATCGTTGCGGCGTGAAGGTGACACATAGCCGCGTGCGCCGCAAGCGCATGGGGCACATCGAGCTTGCCGCGCCGGTCGTGCACATCTGGTTCTTTAAAGCGATGCCGAGCCGCTTGGGCAGCTTGCTTGCCATGAAGACGACCAGCCTCGAGAAGGTGATTTACTTCCAGGATTATGTGGTCACGAATCCCGGCGATACCGCGCTCAAGCCGCAACAGCTGCTGACGGAAGAAGAGTATCGTACGGCCCGCGAACAGTTTGGTGAGAATTCGTTCGAAGCGTCGATGGGCGCCGAAGCGATCCGCAAACTGTTGCAGGCCCTCGACTTGGTTAAGTTGTCTGTCGAATTGCGGCAAGATCTCAAAGATACGGGTTCGAAGCAAAAAGCCAAGGACCTGATCAATCGTCTCAAGACGGTTGAAGCCATTCGCGATTCGGACAACAAGCCCGAGTGGATGGTGCTGGATGTGATCCCGGTTATTCCACCGGATTTGCGTCCGCTCGTATTGCTCGATAGCGGCAATTTCGCGACAAGCGATTTGAACGACTTATATCGCCGCATCATCAATCGCAACAACCGGTTGAAGAAGCTGGTTGATCTCAATGCGCCGGAAGTGATCATTCGCAACGAAAAGCGCATGTTGCAGCAGTCGGTTGACGCGTTGTTCGACAACAACCGCTGCAAGCGCCCGGTGCTTGGTTCCTCGAATCGTCCGCTGAAGTCACTCACCGACATGATCAAGGGTAAGCAGGGCCGGTTCCGCGAAAACTTGCTCGGCAAGCGCGTGGATTACTCGGCCCGCAGCGTGATCGTCGTCGGCCCGAGCTTGCGACTTCACCAATGCGGTTTGCCAAAGAAAATCGCGCTTGAACTGTATCAGCCGTTCATTATTCGCCGACTGAAAGAACTTGGTCACGCGGATACGATCAAGAGCGCGAAGAAGATGCTCGAGCGCAAGGATGACGAAGTGTGGGATATCCTCGAAGAGGTGATCCGCAATCATCCGGTGCTGCTCAATCGTGCACCGACGCTGCATCGCATGGGTATCCAAGCGTTTGAGCCGGTGCTGGTGGAAGGCAACGCTATCCAGCTTCATCCGTTGGTGTGTAAGGGTTTCAACGCCGACTTCGACGGTGACCAGATGGCCGTTCACTTGCCGCTCTCGATCGAAGCGCAAGTCGAAGCGCACACGCTGATGATGAGCACGCACAACATCTTCAGCCCGGCCAATGGCGCCCCGATCATCAGCCCGTCGCAAGACGTGGTTATGGGTTGCTACTATCTCACGATGGGCGTGCCCGAGGCGCCCGGCGACGAGATGGTGTTCTCGTCACTGGAAGAAGTCGAGCTTGCCTACGGTGCAGGCAAGGTGCACACGCATGCCAAGATCAAGGTGCGTTTGCCCAAAGATCGCACCATGCGCGAAGATTACGAAGCCGATACGGGCCACGGCAAATTGGTCGATACGACGGTGGGTCGCGTGATCTTCAATATGGTCCTGCCGAACGGTATGCCGTTCTATAACCTTGCACTGCGCTCCTCCGCGCTGGCGCGTGTCATCAGCGACTGCTACCAAATGCTCGGACGCAGCAAGACGATTTCGCTGCTCGACGACATGAACCAAATTGGGTTCCGCATGGCGACCCGTAGCGGTCTGTCGTTCGCCACGGACGATCTTATTACGCCGGAAGCGAAGTCGAAGATCATCGGCGAAGCGGAAAAGCAAGTTCTCAAAATCAATAAGCTGTACCAACGCGGTATTATCACCGAGGGCGAGCGCTACAATCAGGTACTTGACCGCTGGACGCATGCCCGCGAGCAGATCACGACGGAAATGATGGCCGCATTGGAAACCGACTTCCGTGCGGACAATTACGTCAATCCGATCTTCCTGATGGCGCACTCCGGTGCTCGTGGTGGCGTCGAACAGATGCGTCAGCTCGGCGGTATGCGTGGTTTGATGGCCAAGCCGAGCGGCAAGATTATCGAAACACCGATCAAGGCGAACTTCCGCGAAGGCCTGACGGTGCTCGAGTATTTCAGCTCGACGCACGGTGCTCGTAAGGGCCTAGCCGATACGGCTCTCAAGACGGCCGACTCGGGTTACCTCACGCGTAAGCTGGCGGACGTGGCGCAGAACGTCGTGATCACGATGGAAGACTGCGGCACGACGCAAGGTATCACGAAGGGCATCATCTACCGCGGCGAGAAGGTCGAAGTCGGTTTGGCCGACTCGATCAAGGGCCGCGTGAGCCGCACGAATATCGTGAACCCGATTACCGATGAGGTGATCGTCAGCGAGAACGAATTGGTCACGGCCGAGATTGGCCGCCGGATCGAAGAGCTCGGCCTCGAAAAGATTCAGGTTCGCAGCGGCATGACATGCGATGCACCGCTCGGCATTTGCCGGCGTTGCTACGGCATGGATCTTTCCACTGGTGCGCTGGTGGAGGAAGGCATGGCCGTAGGTATTATCGCGGCCCAATCGATCGGCGAGCCTGGTACGCAGCTCACCATGCGTACGTTCCACATCGGTGGCGTCGGTCAGCGTGACGTTGAAGAGAGCGATATCAAAGCCAAGCGCGGCGGTGTCGTGAAGTACACGCGGCTTAAAGTCGTGACCAACGACGAAGGCCAGAAGGTCGTCCTCGCGCGTAACGGTGAAGTGTCGTTAGTCGACGACAAAGGCCGCGAGGTCGAGAAGTACGAAGTTCCGGCCGGCGCCATTTTGAAGGTCAACGAAAACGATACGGCTGCCGCTGGCGCCGTGCTTTGCGAATGGGACCCGCACAGTATTCCGATTTTGGCGGAAACCGGCGGTAAGGTTCGCTTCGAAGACCTCGTCGATGGTCAAACGATGCGCAGTGAAAAGGACCCCAGCGGTCATATTCGCTTCGTCATCATGGAACACAAGGGCGACATGCACCCGCAGGTCGTCGTGGAAGATCCCGCCGACGGCAAGATTTTGGACTTCTATTACATGCCCGAGCGGGCTCACTTGGAAGTCGACGAAGGCCAAATCATTACGCCAGGTACGCTCGTCGCCAAGACGCCGCGCGAAGCCTCGGGTACGCAAGATATCACCGGTGGTCTGCCACGCGTGACGGAAATCTTCGAAGCGCGCAAGCCAAAGGATCCGGCAGTTATCGCCGAAATCGACGGTACGGTTGAAATCCTCAGCGAGAAAAAGCGCGGCAAGCGCTCGATTATCGTCCGCAGCGAAAGCGGTATCGAACGCGAGCATTTGATCACGCACAACAAGCACTTGCGAGTTCATTCCGGCGACATCGTGCGTGCCGGCGATTCGCTCGTCGATGGTCCGCTCGTGCCGCACGATATTCTTCGCATCTCCGGCGAAGAGGCCGTGCAGCAGTATCTCACACGCGAAATTCAAAACGTGTACCGCAGCCAACGCGTCGAAATCAACGATAAGCACATTGAGATCATCGTTGCCCGTATGCTGCGGAAGGTGCGGATCGAGCACCCCGGCGATACGAACCTGCTGCCCGGCAGCGTGATGGATAAATTCGATTTCCGCCAGGCGAATGACCAGATCATGCAATGCCTTAAGATTACTGAGAAGGGAGACAGCGAGTACGCGGTCGGCGCGATTGTGCCGAAGGACGTGCTCGATCAGGCGAACGCGCAGATCGAATCGCTCGGCGGTGAACTGGCGAAGGGCACGAAGCCCAAGCGAGCTACAGCGGCAACCCAGTTGCTCGGCATCACGAAGGCGTCGGTGCAAAGTTCGAGCTTCATCTCGGCCGCGAGCTTCCAGGAAACCACGAAGGTCCTCACCGAAGCGGCGCTAGCCGGTCGAACCGATCACCTCGTCGGTTTGAAGGAGAACGTGATTCTTGGACACTTGATTCCAGCGGGTACTGGCTTCCGCAACATTCATGAAGCGGAAGTTCGAATTCGGCCTGAGGCGCTCGAAGCGCTCGCTGCGGAAAAGGGACGTGTGCTCGAACGTGCGTTCCCGCTGCTCGAATCGGCGTCTGCATCCGAGCGGGCTGGCAATGGCGACGCCCATGTTCAGCCGCCGGCACAGCAATCGTCATCGGCACCATCGAGTTTGGATGAACTGCTAGGCGGGGCGATGCCGCCAACTGGTAACGACGAATAGTTGCGTCTTAAACCATTTTGTGGAAACAATTTAAGCGGGTTTCGGCAGCGCCGAAACCCGCTTTTTTTATGCCGCTTGTCCAGCAAATGGCCGGATCTTCAGGCTGGCAAATTCTCTATTGACCATAGCGCCGAACGATATACAATTGATTTAAACATATGTTTTAAACGGCCGTTTTTAGCTGAGGGTTAGTCGGTGTCAGGCACGGAACTCGACACAACGAAAGATCGCATCACCGCGGCGGCGGGCGAGATCTTCGCCGAGCGCGGCTTTGACGGGACGACGGTTCGCGATATCTGTCAGCGGGCCGGGGCCAACGTGGCGGCCGTGAATTATTACTTTGGCGATAAGCAGCGGCTTTACGTCGAGGCCGTGTGCCAGGCGCATCGTTGGCGGATGGAACAGTTTCCACTGCCGGCCTGGGGCGAAGAAACTACTTCCGAAAAAAAGCTGAACGACTTCATTGCCACATTTGTGCGAAGAGTGCGCAGTGGACCGGGCGCCACGTGGCATTCAAAGCTCATGATGCGCGAGATGGCTAATCCGACGGCCGCATGCGCAGAACTCGTGCAATCCTCGATCCGGCCTCAATTTGAAATCTTGCTACAAATCTTGCGCGAGTTGTCGTCGAGCGATGTACGGCTGGAGAATCTGCGACTCACAGCATTTAGCATTGTCGGCCAGTGCTTGTTTTATCACTTTGCCGATCCGGTGATCCGCAACCTGCTCAGTACGGATGAATACGCGTCGCTGGATATTGATCAGCTGTCGCAGCATATCACCGAGTTCTCGTTGACGGCGATAAAGCGTTTTTCGCGCGGTTCACACACGGGAGCCGCACGATGAGTTGGATCGCGCTCAAAATGCTGACGGGAAATCGCGGTAAATACCTTGGTATCATCCTGGGCATCGCATTCGCGTCGCTGCTCATCGCGCAGCAGGCGTCGATTTTTTGTGGCCTGATGCTGCAGACAAGTGGGCAGATTCGCGACATCCAAGGCGCCAGCATTTGGGTGATGGACTCGAACGTGCAGTTTTCGGACGATATCAAGCCGCTGTCGGAAAACGATTTGTATCGCGTCCGCGGCGTAACTGGCGTGTCGTGGGCCGTCCGGTTGTATAAGGGCCTAACCAGATCGCGGCTGGAAGACGGAAACTTCCAGCAAACGATCCTATTGGGATTGGATGACGCAACGCTTGTCGGCGCCCCGCCCAAAATGATCAAGGGCAGCGTCTTTGATTTGCGCAAGCCGGATGCGGTCATCATGGATCTCGAAGGATACCAGTTGTTGTGGCCGGGCGAGGAACCGCGGATCGGCAAGCGGTTCGAAATGAATGACCACGTGGCGGAGATTGTCGGAATATGCAAGGCGAGCCGCACGTTCCAAACTTTTCCCGTCGTCTACACCCGCTACACGCAGGCTCTCAATTTCGTGCCGCCTGAACGGAAAGTATTGTCATTCATTTTGGCCGAGCCGAGCGACGGCCTGAGCGTGGACGAGGTTTGCAAACGCATTCAGACGCAAACGGGCATGCGGGCGATGACCGGCACGCAATTCGAGTGGGTCACCATGAAATACTTTATGCAGAAGACGGGCATTCCCTTCAATTTCGGCATCACGGTGGCGCTTGGTTTTATCGTGGGAACCGCGATTGCCGCGCAGACGTTTTACTTGTTCACGATCGAAAACATCAAGCAGTACGGAGCGCTCAAAGCGATGGGCGCCGGGAACTGGACGCTGATGGGCATGATTCTGCTGCAGGCGATGCTGGTGAGTTTGATCGGGTTTGGCCTCGGCATCGGCGCGGCAACTTGGTTCGGCAAGATTGCGACTTCGCCGGGCTCGCGGCTCGCGTTCTATATGCCGCCGGAGGTATTTATCGGCACCGCTTTGGCGGTTGGCGCGATTAGCATCCTATCGAGTTTGCTGAGCATGCAGCGGGTGATGGTGGTCGAGCCGGCGGTGGTATTCCAGGGATAAATGCGATGAACGGCGACAAATCCAAACCGCTGATTTCCTGCCACGACGTAAAGAAGATTTACGGCAGCGGAAATGCCGAAGTGCATGCGCTGCGCGGTGTGAACCTTGACGTTTACCCCGGCGAGATCACGATGCTCGTCGGACCGAGCGGTTGCGGCAAAACGACGTTGCTATCCGTCATCGCAGGAATTTTGAAGCCGACCAGCGGCAGCGTCGTTGCCCTCGGAACCGAGCTCACGCGGCTTGCGTCTTGGCGGAGGACGAATTTCCGCCGTACGAACGTCGGCTTCGTATTTCAACAATTCAACTTGCTACCGGCCCTTACGGCCGCGGAAAACGCGGCCGTTCCGCTAGTTATCCAGGGCTACTCAAAGCGTGCGGCGTTGGCCGAGTCTCGCAAATTGCTCGTCCAGATGGGAATGGGTGACCGGATGAACAATTTGCCGGGCCAGCTGTCTGGCGGTCAGCAGCAGCGTGTGGCCATTGCGCGGGCGCTTGTCCACCATCCGCATTTGCTGGTGTGTGATGAACCGACGTCGGCGCTCGACGCCAAAACGGGTCACACAATTCTAGAAATCCTGCGATCGATTGCGATCGACGGGGATCGGGCGGTGGTCATCGTCACGCACGATAGTCGCATTTTTGAATTTGCTGATACGCTCGCCCGAATGGACGACGGGCACATCGTAGCGTTGGAACGCGGATACCGAGAGCACGAAAAGGAAGACGCGTTAAGCGCATAGAACTCGCGAATCGCTTCTCACCATTTGTCACATGATTTCCAAACTCCTCAATTTTCTGACTAAATTCGGCTTGCCACTGATTGCGATCGGGCTGATCGCGTTCGCCGTGCGTTATATGACGAACGCGAAGCAGCGCATGCCGGTGCTGCCGCCGCCGATACAGCCGGCCGCGAACCCGTTTCCAAACTCGGTTGCCGGCGCGGGCATGGTGGAACCCGAAACGGAAAACATCTCGATCGGCACGCCGTTGCCCGGGATCGTTTTTGAGGTTTGCGTTAAGGTTGGGCAGCACGTGAAAGCTGGCGACCCGCTGTTCAAAATTGACGATCGCGACAAGAACGCAGAGCTTGCGGTCCGCCAAGCGATGCTCGTGGATGCTCAAGCGGCGCTCGAGCGTCTCGAGGCGATGCCGAGGCCAGAAGAGATTCCGGCTGCGGAAGCTCGAGTTCGCGAGACGAAGGCGGATTGGGATAATTGGGCGCAGCAAACGGCTCGCCGCGAAAAGCTTCTTCCTGAGCATGCGACATCGGAAGAAGAGTATCTTGGCAGGAAAATGGCGGCCGAGCAGGCTCAGGAGCGCTACAACAAAGCGGTTGCCGATTACAAATTGCTCAGAGCGGGCGCCTGGGAGCCGGAGAAGCAGGTCGCCCGTTCCGCCGTTCAGCGTGAAAAGGCGCAGGTGCGGCAGGCGCAAACTGAGGTCGATCGGCTCACGGTTCGAGCGCTTGTCGATGGCAACGTGCTGCAAGTCAACGTCCGGCCTGGCGAATATGTGGGCGCTTATGTGGGGTCTGGGCCAGCGCTAATCGTGCTCGGTGCTACGCACCAGCTTCACGTGCGCGTCGATATTGATGAATACGACATTCCGCGTTTCGTGCCGGAAGCGCCGGCTCGGGCCGTTTTGAAAGGTCAGTCCAAGGATTTTTTCCCGCTGCGTTTTGTGCGGCTCGAACCGTACGTAATTCCCAAAAAATCCCTCACAGGTGATAACACCGAGCGGGTGGACACACGCGTTTTGCAGGTGATCTACGCGGTCGACGGGCCGACAAATAACAAGTTGTTTGACGGCCAGCAGGTGGATGTGTTTATTGACACTTCACCGCCCAAGGTCGCAACCAAGGCGAAGGTTGAGTAGCTACCGCAACAATGGACGATTTGGGGGCGGGAATCTCTGAAATTCCCGCCCTTGACGGGCTTCTCTAAAGGCGTAAACTTATTGGTTTCTACGCGTTTTGCCCGATTGTTCTGTAAGAAGGCGTCCGATGCCGACAATTAATCAACTTGTCCGCCGTAGCCGCAAGGCCAAGCGGAAGTTTTCGAAGTCTCCCGTGCTCGATAAGTGTCCGCAGAAACGCGGTGTGTGCTTGCTCGTGCGGACGATGACTCCGAAGAAGCCCAACTCCGCGCTCCGGAAGATCACCCGCGTGCGCCTTTCGAACGGCAAGGAAGTCACCGTTTACATTCCTGGCGAAGGCCATTCGCTGCAGGAACACAGCATCGTGCTCGTGCGCGGCGGTCGTATTCGCGACCTTCCCGGCGTGCGGTATCAGGTTGTGCGTGGTGCCCGCGATACATTGGGCGTTCAAGGTCGTAAGAAATCCCGCAGCCGGTACGGCGCGAAGAAGAGTTAGGAAAAAGCCGTTAGCTACTAGCTTTTAGCTATTAGCCGTAACAAGACAAGAAACAAATCATTCAAGCTAAGGGCTAGCAGCTAACAGCTAATAGCTTTCCTCTATGGGTCGCATCACTTCCAGTCGGAAACAACTCAAGCCCGATCCGGTGTACGGGTCGCTGCTCGCTTCGAAATTCATCAACACTCTCATGCACGACGGCAAGAAGAGCGTTGCGCAAAACGTGTTCTACGATGCGCTCGAGATCGTGAAGAAGCGTGTTCCAGATAAGGAACCGATTGAAGTCTTCACGCAAGCGCTCGAGCACGTGAAGCCCTCGATCGAAGTTCGCAGCAAGCGCGTCGGCGGTGCTGCTTACCAGGTGCCGATGCAGGTAAATCGCACGCGGCAACAGTCGCTGGCGATTCGCTGGCTGCTAATGGCGATTCGCGAAAAGAAGGGTCGCCCGACGGCTCAGAAGCTGGCTGACGAATTCGTCGCCGCGTTCAACCGCGAAGGCGCGGCGGTAAGCCGCCGTGAAAACGTGCACCGGATGGCCGACGCCAACAAGGCGTTTGCGCACTTCGCGTGGTAGCACTGAACCACAGTACGCCGCGGCCCAAAAAAGCCGCGGCGTTTTTTATGCGCGGAAGAACTTATGCAAAGGCGCGAAGGCGGAAAGTAAGAGGGATTAACCACGAAGGCACGAAGAGCACGAAGAATTACAAAGCAATTCCTATAGAAGAAATTGTTCGATCTGGTTTTTACTTCGTGTCCTTCGTGTCTTTGTGGTTAAGAAATCTTTACGCCTTCGCGTGAGATTTCTGTGCGTATCGGTTGGAATTAGAAATGCCCACCCCGCTCGAGAAAATCCGAAACATCGGCATCATTGCCCACATTGATGCGGGTAAGACGACGGTGACCGAGCGGATGCTGTTTGCCAGCGGTTCGAAGCATCGGGCTGGCGAAGTCGATCGTGGTACGACGACCACGGACGATGACCCAGAAGAAGCTGAGCGCGGCATCACGATCTACTCCGCTTGCGTGCAGTTTCCGTGGAAAGACGTCGTTATCAACCTCATTGATACACCGGGTCACGTGGATTTCACGGCCGAGGTCGAACGTAGCCTGCGAGTGCTCGATGGCGGTGTTGTGGTGTTTAGTGCCCGCGAAGGAGTCGAGGCCCAGAGCGAAACCGTTTGGCGGCAGGCGAACAAATACAAAGTGCCGCGGCTGGCATTCATCAATAAACTGGATCGCGAGGGGGCGGATTTCGAATCGGTGTACGAAGAGATGGCGAGTCGGCTCGGCGCGAATGCGGTCGCGCTGCAAATTCCGGTTGGCCAGGGTCCTGCCCACACGAACAACCCGTTTCGTGGCGTGATCGATCTTGTGCGGATGAAGATGCTCACGTTTCCCGAGGGTAAAGACGGGAACAAGATCATTGCGACGGACATCGCGGATGAGGATCTTGCCAGCGAAGCTCAGCTGTGGCGCGAGCGGATGCTCGAATCGCTCTACAATTACAGCAACGAACTGATGGAGCTCGCGCTCGCCGAGCAAGAGATTCCGGAGCCGCTCATCCACAAAGTGCTTCGCGAAGCGACGCTCCATCTACAAATTCAACCGGTGCTTTGCGGGTCCGCACTTCATGGCGTGGGAGTGGCCCCGATTCTCGATGCGGTCGCGGCCTATTTACCGAATCCCATGGACGTGCCGCCGGTGGAAGGCGTTGATATCGGCCATAAGCCCAAGAGTAAAGGCAGGGCCGCCGAAGCTGCGGCTGCGAGCGAACCGGAAAAGACGATCAAGCGGAATCCCGATCCGGCCGAGCCGTTCTGCGGCCTCGTGTTCAAAATACAGCCCTACAAAACGGGTGATTTGTCGTGGGTGCGGATTTACTCGGGTACGCTCGAGCCCAACTCGCGCGTTTTGAATTCCACGCAAGATAAAAAGGAAAACGTTGCCCAACTGTGGCGAATCCATGCTAGCAAGAAAGACGAACAGCTCACAACTTCCCGCGCGGGTGACATCGTTGGCGTCATCGGCCTGCGCGATTCGATTACGGGCGATACGCTGTGCGATACGCGCGAACCGATTCTGCTGGCCTCGATAGATTTCCCCGAAACAGTCATCTCGATGGCGATTGAGGCCGAAAGCACAGAGGATCGCAAGAAGCTATCTGAAACGCTCACGATGCTCCGCAAGCAGGATCCGACGTTCCGCGCAGAAGAAAATCCAGAAACCGGGCAGACGCTCATCAGCGGCATGGGCGAATTGCACCTCGAAGTCATTCAGCACCGATTGCTGCGGGATTTCCGGCTCAATGTGAAAGTGCACAAGCCACGGGTTAGCTACCGCGAAACCATCGCCAAAGCGGCCGAGGCGACCGGCGAATGCAGCCGCCTGATCCAGGGCGTGCAGCACGCTGCGAAAGTGCGGGTTCGTATCGAGCCGTTTGAAAAAGGTCACGCGCCGGTGACCGTCACGAATTCGTTGCAGCACGGTCTGCCAATGGAAATGCTGACCGTCGTGCTCGAAGAGCTCGAAAGTGCAGGGCAGGGCGGCGGCTTGCTGGGCTTCCCGCTGATGCGGTTGAAGGTGACCGTGCTTGGCGGCGAAGTCGGGGAGAGCGGGCTCTCGGAAATTGCATTTCGCACAGCTGCGAACCACGCTTTCGATCAAGCGCTTCGCGCGGCAGGACCAGTATTGCTCGAACCAATCATGAAGCTCGAAGTGAGCACGCCGGACGAACACGTCGGCGATCTTGTGAGCGATTTGCAGCAGCGGCGGGCGATCATTCACAGCACTGAATCGCGCGGCACGGCAACAGTACTACACGCCGAAGCGCCCCTTGCCAATTTGTTCGGCTATTCGAGCGCGATGCGTTCGCTCAGCCAGGGCCGCGCGAGTTGCTCGATGGAACCGAGCACGTATGC
>DATBAY010000478.1:0-3067 GCA_036271295.1 Lacipirellulaceae bacterium
CTTCGGCGTGATCGCCTTTTCCAGCGACGCCGCCGTCAGCTTGTATCCGTTTTCGAGTGTCGTCTCGGCAAACACGGGTGTTCCCCCGCCGAGCAGCACGATATCGGCGTAAGACACCCAGCAGGGCGCTGGAATGACGACCTCGTCGCCCGGATTGAGCGTGGCAAGCAGAGCGTTATAGAGCACCTGCTTGCCGCCCGTACCGACCGAAACCTGGCTCGGCTTGTAGTCGAGACCGTTATCGCGCTTGAACTTCGCGACAATCGCGGCCTTGAGCTCGGGGATACCGTCGACGTCGGTATATTTCGTCTTGCCTTCGTCGAGCGCGCGCTTCGCAGCATCCTTTATATTCTGCGGCGTATCGAAATCCGGTTCGCCTGCGGAGAGCGAAACGATGTCGCGACCCTGCGCCTTGAGCTGCCGTGCTTTGGTTGAAACGGCGATGGTCGCTGAGGGTTGGATGCGGTTCAGACTGTCGGCGATGAAGCCCATGATCAAAGCGGCCTGTAATCGGTGTGAGTAAATAGTATTTCGCGTCGGCGAGATAAGCGGCGGGGAACCTAATCGCAATGCCCCAGGGCCGCAAGCCGCGGTTTCGCACACCTCGCATCGCCAATGCTCGAAGGGCATGGTGCGGAGGCGCAACAATGCGAAGCTCGGATACCTTTTGAAACAATTTTCCATGGGCCGCGCCACAATCCGAACCCAACCCTGCCCAGAAGCCAGATCAACTTTGGCTTAACTGGAACTCGTTACCCGTTTGAGATTGAGCGGAAGGTAATTGGACATGACAGCGAGCGTTCGATCAGAAGCTCCCGCTAAGAGGGGCCGCGCGAAGCCGAGATATCGCAGCCGCATGCTGCGTGCACTCCTCGATGCCGCGATCGCAGGCGTCGTCTTTACACTGGTAAGCTCCGCACTCGTCTGCGCCCACGCTAAGGCCGGGATCATACCGACGGCATTTCACAGTGCCATCCGCTCCGCTTCTATTAGGCCGGCAGTCGTGAATGCCGTTGCGGAGCCCGCTCAATTCCCAATCGTCCAGATCGCAACCGCCAGCTCTTCGGCCGATGCCGTTTACCGCCAAACGAGTGTAACAGCGGCATGGACGCTACTGGGGATTGCATTTTCATTGATGGTCGCGCTAAACTTGGCGTTAGTGCGGCATTTGAGGCGTGCGTACGCGATCCCTGTTCGCCGTTTTCCACTCGGTAAATAGGGCGATTGGCTTATGCGGCGAGCAAAGCTATTGAAATGCCGTAATGTCGTTTGTACGTCTGATGGCAGCAACCCGATTGTACCTCGATTGTACGTGGCGGTTGTTGACCTGGTAGAAATGCTGGAGACGGAAGCATGACGAAGCAGGAACCGACGCGTCAACTCTGGCTGGGATTAATGGCTGGAGTTTCCGTGGCAGTCGCCGCTGGAGCGTTGTTTTTCGTCAGTAGCGAATCGAGTATTCGCTCAAGCTTCCAGACAGCCCTAAATTACCGCGCAAGCCTGCCCGCCAAGCAAATCGCATCCGCGACGGCAGCGCAGCCGATCTCCGGATCCGAGGACTTCTGGCTCTCCGCAATGCGAGACGGTTCGGCGCCGATCATCAAGACGATTTCGGCAGGCGACCAGATCGCGCTCGAAATTGGCGGTATTCACCACACGCTGGAAGTTTCGACCGTTTCTGATTTCACGCCCCAGATCACCCAGATCGATACGTCCAAGGCGCCAAGCCATCTCGTCCTGGTGACGGCACGTGACACGAGCGATCCGTCGGCTCACCCCGTCCGCTTCGTGATGGAAATTCAGCAGGGCGGCCTGCCTGTTGTTGCCGCCGGTCGCAGCGGCCGCACCCTCTGATCTTTTTCTGATCGTTCGAACTTTGCCGCGTGGTCATCACCACGGGATTTCCCTTTTGTCTTCGAAAAGGCAGCCGCTCGGACCGTCTTGATCGAGCATGGCGAGCCAGATCGCCGTCTCGGCCCCTTCATCAGGCGAGCGCGGCGCATCATCGCCACCCATTCCCGTTCTGATCCAGCCGGGCGAGCACGCGTTGATTTTCACGTCCGCCTTTGACGCCGCCACCTCAGCGGCCGCAATTCGAGTGAGGGCGTTGAGCGCGGTTTTCGAGACGCGATACGCTGGGAATCCCGCGCCCATACTCGTCATTTGCCCAGCGCGGGAAGACATGTTGACGACACGCCCAAATCCGCGCGCCACCATGCTTGGAACCAGCGAGCGCATCAGAGCCGCCGGGCCGAGGACGTTGGTCTCCCAGGTTCGCCGAAAAACGTCGTCGGTCATGTTGAACAGGCTGGCGCTGAACCCGCCCGGACCATCGACCAGGATCGCGGCGTTGTTCACGAGGATATCGATCCCGCCGTACTCTCGCTCGATTTCGGCAACGCGTTCCGGGATGGCTGTAGCTTGGGCAACGTCGAGAACCACAGTCCGGACATCAAGGTCGAGATCGGCGAAAGCCGCGCCGGCCGACAATGCCGTCTCCTCGCTTCGGACAACGCCCAACACACTCAGTCCACTTCGCGCAAGTCCACGCGCAATCGCGAAGCCGATGCCGCGGTTTGCGCCGGTCACCAGTGCAAGTTTCGCCATGCCAATCGCTCCCGAAGCTACCGGACGAAACATAGTTCTGCGCAAATAAAAACCCCGCCGCGAACGACGGGGTCTCTCACCTAGACGTGAAACGTCTAGTTCTTACTTCTTCTCGTGCTTCATCTCGTGCTTGCAGTGCTCGCGGAACTTCTTGCGCTCCTTGCCATGCAGGCCCTTCGCATCAGCCTGCTTCGAGCACTCCATCGATTCCGCCGAGCGCGGCTTCTCGGCGGCGATCGCAGCACCGGCGCCAATAACGAACGTGGCAGCGACAGCTGCAGCAATCAGTTTCGTCGTGGTCATTGTGGTCTCCGTGGTTCATTTGCAGGGCTTCCAACGGCGTCCCGCCAAAATCAACATGGCGCGTGCGTCGCCCCCCACCGGATCGGCGCGTATATCAACTCTCCGAACCCAGTCCGCGTTTCGCTATCACGCGGTTGAGCACTGTCGAACATACTCT
>DATBAY010000479.1:0-23271 GCA_036271295.1 Lacipirellulaceae bacterium
CCGATCGCTTGGATATCTTCCTCACGCACGCCCATCTCGATCATGTCATCGGCCTCACGTACCTGATCAACATCCTTCCACCTCGCGTGCTCTCTAATACCACGGTCCACGCAGAGCCCACAAAACTAACGGCAGTACGCGAGCATCTTTTTGCCAACGACATTTTCCCGGTCGCGCCCACGTTCAAATTCCAGCCTTTGCAAACATCGCACTCATTACAACCAACCGGGACATTAACCTACTTCCCACTCGTACATCCGGGCGGATCGATTGGCTACCGGCTCGACTGGGCTGATCGCTCCCTCGCGTACGTCACGGATACGACCGCAACCGCCGACGCGCCCTACGCCAACTCGATTCGTGGCGTCGATCTCTTATTGCATGAGGCGTACTTTGCGGACGATTCCCAGGATCTGCCTCAAAAAACTGGGCACAGTTCGCTGTCGGCCGTTGTCCAACTCGCGGCCGATCTTGAACCAAAGCAACTGGTTTTGGTTCATCTCGACCCGCGAGGGGAAATCGACTCCAAAATGGAATCAGTTCGTGGCGTGTTCCCGAATACACTTGTGGCAAATGATGGGGACGAAATCGAGTTCTAATCGGGCACCTGTTCATGTGTCCCAAGAACTTCTCTCCAGTCGAAGCACTAAGTGTCAGCTGAATCGCGCAAGAACGATTTTTTTAGGACTATCGTTGAACAGTCAAAATGTCCGATCTAAAAGGCAAAAAGGTGTATAAAGTGTCGGTTGTTTTACCGGTTGCGGCCCCCATTAATCGTTTTCTGCCTGATTTCTCGACTTCAGAGCCGCGTTTGTCAGTTGACGCGCCGCCCGTCACCGCGAAGAATTGTCTAGGAGATAACCCCGCTAGCGTGGGGAGTGCCTAAGCTGCTAGCAGTTGAAAGCGGAACAGAGAGCGTTGTTAATACGTAGCAGAGCAGTTGGCCCGGACTTACCACTATTGATTCACAAGCGTTTGTCTTAGCCGGTCGTCGTTGAGCCGCATAAACCGCGAGCATCTCATGGTCTGCAACTGGTTGATGTCAGGAGGATGAGCCAAATAACCATGGAGCATGAATACTATGGCGAGAAAAGCCATCTCTAACGATCGCTATCGCCTGATCGGCACTTACGAACGCCTTCGCAAAGCACTTATCGAAAAACCGGACGACGGCCGCTTGGACAAAGCGCTGTCCTACTGGGTGCTGCCCACCGATCGCCGGCTCCCGATCGCGTTTCTCGATCGATCGCTACGGGATCTTCTTGCTCAGCCGTTCGACGATTTAATGTCGACGCCCGGCGTGGGGCATAAGAAGATCATGGGATTTTTCGACCTGTTGAAACGGGCGTCGAAGGCTTCCACTCCCGATGCGCCGTTTGGTCTCAGCAGCCAAGATTCGAAACGAACAAAACAGCCGACCCCGACTGGCGGCTTCGACGCCTCGATAGTTTCCGAATCACTTTGGTCGCAGTGGTGCGAAACAGTCAATCGTTACGGCTTAGGCCCAGAGAAACTAGGCCGCCTGGCCCCGACCCTGCAAACCTTGCCCACCGTGATTTGGCACTCGCAACTCGAAGAGTATTCCGATCGTTCCTTGGCCGACATTCGATCTCTCAAAACACACGGCGAAAAACGCCTGCACGCAATTCTCGAGGTCTTTTGCACCGTGCACGAAGCACTCGCGACCGCTACCTTGCAGGAGAATATCGATATCGCGATCGTGCCGCGGTTTGTGCCGCCGATTTCACGCTATTTGATGAACGTCGTTGCGCAGCCCGATCTTCCGCCCGTCGATGAACTGCACCAGCACATCGTCAAGCCGATGATTCAACAGATGAAGATCGATCTCGGCGATCAAGTGGCCGGACTCGCCTCGGCGCGACTTTGCCTCGATGAAAACTCACCGAGCGTCAAGCAGCAGGCAGAAACGATTGGCGTTACGCGCGCCCGCGTTTATCAGCTGCTAGAAGACTGTGCAAAGGTAATGGACGTGCGCTGGCCCGAAGGCCGCTGGCTATTCGCGCCGCTGGCTACGCGATTCGGAACGTCCGATCCCGAAACGATCGGCTTAATCCACGGCATTATCGACTTGTTCTATCCTTCAGAGCGACCGAGCACAGTCGACTTTGATGATGGCCGCGAGGAATTGGCGACCTCTTAGTCTTTATCTCGCTGTTTAGGGCGCCGTTGAATCGCGATCGACCACGTCCGCCAATCCAACGTCGATGTATTGCCCGCCCGTCGTTTGATGGCAGTGAACCGCCATCGTATTCTCACCCACGTGCAAGGCTTTCCGCGCATCCGCATTCAATATCGTCGGAGCGTAATGCCGCGTCACGCCTGGCAACGTCTTCACGAGTTCGCCATTAATGTAGATCTCGGCGTCCTCGTCGTGATGGGCAGTTAGCATAAGTTGGCCAGCTTCCGGCAGTGATTCGACTTTAAACGTACGCCGCAGCCAGATATCCGGCGTATCCCATTCGCTTCGCACCACTGCTCGAGGTGTGCCCTCGGTGCCAAATCCGCCTGGCCCTGTTCGCCAGCTGCTATCATCAAAATCTGGCTGGAACCAGCTCGATTCGGGCTTCCTCATAATGTAGTGCCACGTTTGCGGCTTCGCTTCACTCGTCGGCATAAGCACCGCCATCTTCGGCGGCGGCTCGAATAACTTGTTGGCGGCCTCCCGCATGCGAGATTCGTTCATCTTCACTTGCTCGCGGTCGTACGTCATCAGACCATTGACTTCGATTTCGACATCCGTCGTTTGAGTGTAAACGGCTGCCGACAGGCCCTGCCCGATCAATGGCCGCATCATCGTGAGTAAATTCACGTACGCGTCGGTCAACTCATCGGCATTGTTGTACGACACGTATCCCCAGTTCTTTTCCGATTGCCAAGTGTGGCCCTTAATCGGCATCCCCAGCCCGCCGAACTCCCCAAGTACACTCACCCGCTTTTCTTCGGAGTCGCGCATCCCAGGGCCAGGGTAGTTATGCATGTCCGTCACATCGCCGAACCCTTCGTTGTTCCATCCGCTCGCCTCGTTCACCGGCCGCGTTGGATCGATCTCCTGGACGAGCTTTACGACCTGCTCCGTATCATGCTGGCCCCAGCCTTCGTTGAATGGCACCCACATCACAATCGATGGGAAACTCCGCAGCCCTTCGATCATTCCTTCCAATTCGATCTCGAACCATTTTTTTGACTGGTCGGTCTTTTGGACGTCGCCCGATGGCATATCTTGCCAAACGAGCATTCCGAGATTGTCGCACCAGTAGTACCAGCGAGCCGGTTCGACCTTCACGTGCTTGCGAATCAGATTCATCCCGAATCGCTTCGTCATTTCAATATCGTATTTGAGCGCCGCATCGGTCGGCGCCGTGTACAACCCGTCTGGCCACCAGCCCTGATCTAACGGTCCGAATTGAAACAACACTTGATCGTTCAGCCACAACCGATTGATTCCCTCGGCGTCCTTTTTGACTTCGATCTTTCGCATCCCAAAGTAGCTGGTTACGGAATCAATGACTTTCTGGCCATCCATCAACTCGATACGCAAGTTGTATAAATGCGGGTCACTGGGCGACCATAATTTTGCATTCGTTATCGGCACCGCGAGTTTGTCGCCGCCCGCGAGCCCTTCAACGCGTCCCACCTCGACCTCGCCGTCGAGCGCCGTAACACGAATCTTCGCGCCATGCGAAGATGTCGTCCTGATTTCCACCTGCTTGCGATCGACGTCGGGAATCACTCGCACGGATTTGATGTAGTTCTCCGGCACCGGCTCGAGCCACACCGTTTGCCAAATCCCCGTTACTGCCGTATAGAAAATCCCGTGCGGCTTCAACACTTGCTTGCCACGCGGCTGGTTGCCTGTGTCGGTCGGATCTTCTACCCGCACCATCACTTCGTTTTCGCCGCTCCGCAGCGCATCGGTAATATCGATCGTAAATGGCGTATAACCGCCTGGATGATCGGACAGCAACTTTCCGTTGACATACACCCAGCTTTCCCAATCGACGGCTCCAAAGTGAATAAGCAGCCGGCCGTTCTTCGGAAGCGTGGGCGACTTAAACGTGCGGCGATACCAAAGTTGTTCATCCGGCTCGACGGGCTTTTTGACGCCGCTGAGAGCCGACTCAATTGCAAACGGCACCAGGATTTCGCCATCCCATTTTATGGGCGGCGCGCTCCCGGTTTTCGCTAGTATCGCGTACTGCCACAATCCGTTCAGATTGGTCCACTCGTCTCGCACCATTTGCGGTCGCGGATACTCCGGCAATACGTTCTTTGGCGAAACATCGTTGGTCCAGCGAGTCTTCAACGGCCCGGCGGCCGGTCGCCACGCCCGCGCCTCACCACTCCCAATTGCCATCAAGAACGCCAGACTAATCAAAAGAATTCGACCGACCGCCATCGCCCTGCTCCTAGTCCCGAAACTACTTCCTGGAAAGCGAATACGGCTGGTCATTGTAGGCGGCCGCCAAACCCGACTCCAGCAGGTAGCGGACCAGTTTGAATTTTGGGATGGCTGGGGGAACGCCCCAGTGGAAGCATCTAGGGCGTTGTCCCAGCCACCCTAATTTCATTCTCAAAGACTTTTTCTCGAACTGACCCGCTGCCTTCCAGCAGCACCTCTTGACAGTGCGACGGCGAAATAGTATACGTCTGTACATACTACCTCCATTCCGCCCCGCTTCCTTTTACCTTCTTCCGAGACAACCACCTTGGCTGCGACGTCCTTCGTTCATCGAGCGGCAGCAACCGTCGCGATCAATCTGCGCCGAATCATGGCCCGCGACGGCCTTACGTTCGAAGAGATCTCGACCGCCACGGAACTCGACGAACGAACCCTGCGCGGCCTTTTGCGCGGCAAAACCAACGCCCACGCCCGCACGCTGCGCAAGCTGGCCGATGGCCTTGGCATAGAAATGGACGAACTGTTTTGTCCGCCCGGGCGATATGCGTCGAGCCAGTTTGATCGGGCCACAAACACACTGGTCGAAGAAGTCATCGCCACCCACGCCGAACTCTTTGAGAATTGGTCCCAAGGCGATTTCGACGAGCTCTTCAGCCGCTTCGGAATCGGCGGACAATTCACGCCCGATGGCATCCTGGCTACTGCCGAAGCAATGAATGCCAAGCGCGATATTTGGCGGCAGGTAAACGTCATTTTGGAAAGCGGTGAAGCCGAGTTACTGTCACAATTCGTAAGCGTGCTCTACGGCCGCGTCACCTCTGCTTCAGCTTCAACAATACCGCCCGCCGCTCAATAACGAGGCGGCGGCCTGCCTACGCCGGACGGCAAACCGCGACCGCGACACTATTCCACGACTGGCGTTCGACAAACATTACTTGATAATGCTGGCCCGCCGCGTCAACGAGCGCATCCGCGGCCGCGAGCGCCACGGCCGCCAGTGCTGCGGCATCCAAGTGAAATACAACGTCGGTCGCATGCAGTTCCACGAAGCTTTCCACATTCCGCTGCGCGGATTTCGTTAGCGGCCGCCGCAGCGCCTGCACGTTCGCAATCGCCGAACCGCCGGACGGCGTGTAGGTCACCAGTTCCTGACCATCAAAAATAGCAAAATCTGTTATGGGTATTGGCATCGTCGTTTCCTCACGTAATTCCTTGCGACCGAACTTCGAAAGGTTCCGCCTCCAACAGTTTTTGGTCGCACCAATCCACGGTACGCTGCAAGGCATCGACATATTCCTGCCAATGGATTCGCTGCCCATCGATCCAATACGTCGGCTTCGGTGATGACCGCAAATCCGCCAATTGAGAAAGCGTTTGCGAACGAATCGATTGAATCTGCTCGATATCAGTCATGGGACAACATCCTTACTCGAAAGCAAACAACCGACCTCTCGCCGGTCGTCTGCGTTATGACATACCGCAATTCATACATCGTCGGGCTGTGGTCGCCGTGTAGCCTCGCGCTCTTTACAACAAACCGATGCCGAAAGTTGTAGCCAATCGCGTCGATGTCCCAGCTCCTTCCGACGTTCAGCTCATCTGCGACGACTTTATCGACTCGCATCTGTCGGCCGATATGATTCGCTACGAGCCGCTTCCGCGGTGAACCGCTTTCCGAAAGCTCGTAAAGTGAGTACTGGATCGAACGGACCATGCTCGTATGGAGCAGCCTTCCGTGCGGATCCACGAGCCTCGCCATCAGGACGCCCGTTTTGGATTGACCGACGTTTCCACAACGATTAACTAACGACATCTTTAGCTCCCTCCGCCGGCCGAGAGCCGGGAACCGGCCGCAGCCGGCCCTCGACTCTCGACCCTAAACTCTCAACTCCTTGCATCAGCCCGTGTTCTTCACGACGAATCGCGGATTGAGGACCGCGGCCGCACCGCGCTCACTGGCTTTGAACCGCAGCACTACATCGTTGTTGAACTCGGCTTCGCTGCCGATCGGCGCTTGCGTCACCGTGATCGGCCAGTTTTCCATGTAGGCGAACGCCTTGCGGAAATCGCCCATAAACCAATACTTCTTGGCCGTCGCCGCGGCGATGCCTGAGGCAATGATCCGCCGATACGCCAGCCGGCTGTCGTAAACGCGGTAGCCGGAAAGCGGATTCGCCGCGACGGTCGCCGTCGCCGAACCTGAAGCGGTGAACGTCAACTCAGCGGCCGAGAACACGCGGTGTGCTGCGTGCCGATAAGCAGGCATTACGAGTACCGTCGTGCCGCGAATTAACACCGGCTCGCCGGTGTTCGGATCGAGAATGTCGGCGAAGAGCTGCTCGGACTTGTCGACATTCGTCCAATCCACCAGCTCATTGGTCGCCAGCGAATTGATCCATGGCGTGCTCGATTGGTACGTGCTGTAGGTCGTGCCCCGCCACTTGTAGTTGTTGGTCACGCCGATCACGAGATCGATCAGCCGCTTCTCCTTATTGAGCCCGAGCACCTCGCCGACTTCCGCCGCGCGGCTAAGAACCAGGTGCGTGCGGTCGAAGAAGATCGCTTCTTTCGTCACGGGCACGATGAAACCGCGCTTCGTCGTCGACGGCGTTTCGATGTAATCCTCGCCGAAGCCGAGGTGCGGATACGGCATACCAGGCGCGATGTCGTCGATCGTGTCGGTGACGCGCGAAATGCCCGGGATCTTCTCGCCATCCAGCCGGGTCGGAATCGTGTCGACGAGCTTCGAGACGATGAAAGCTTCTTGCAAATACGCTTCCATAATCTTGGAGTAAATCACCTGGCCGGTGATGTTCAAAAACGCGGTGACGTCGACTCCGCCCGTTGATTCCACCACGCTCACGCCGCCGGCACTGCGCGGATCGAGCTGGCGCACCCACTCATGGCCATCGGGCACTAAGGCCTCGGCCAGATCTCGGATGCTAAAATCCCCGGGCTTCAAATGCCCTTCGCGGAGCGCTTCGGAAAGATGAGTAACGGTTTGCTCGGCGCCGTCTAAATCGTAACGCCGCTTGAGTTCGCGATATTTCAAAGTCACGGTCGTTCTCCTAGTTGAAATTATTCTTGAATTCAAAATTGATTCGGCACTACAGAACGGCTTGGGCACCGCCCTTAAGCACTGCGCTGACAACGTCGACGAGCACTCGCGTGCCAGCCGGGTTCAACCGCTTGGCACAGCGGCCAACTGCCGCGTTTGCGCTACCGACTTTGATCGCCGTCTGATTGAGCAGTGCCACGCCAGCGACGTTTTCATCCGGGCCGATCATGTCGCCGACTTCGAGGGTGGTGCTCACGCAATCGAACTCGAACACGCCAGTGGTCGCGACGCGAATTGGCTGCGTGTCGCCGCTCCGCGAAGCTTGCATCGCCACGCCGGCAAAAATGTCGTGAAACAGCTGTTGGTTCGCGAGTTTCGTACCCTGGTCGGTTTGTGCCGAGGCTGGCTTCGCGTCATCGGAATCGAGGTACACCAAGTCGCCGATTTCGATCACTGTTGCCGAATCCACGGGCAGCACCACCGGGCACGTGTCGCCGTAACGCCAACGCATCGTATTTGCCATGACAGAATCTCCTGAGTGAAATGAGTTAGATGTGGGGTTTAAAATAAAAGAGGATGGCTATCGGCCACGGACAGCCGCGGCGAATTCGGCGGATGTGTGTGCCCGACTATTTGTCGATGCGGCCGCCACGGCGTGCTGATCCTTCGCCTTCGGACGACGATCCGGAACCGTGCGGCCGTTCGTCCAACCAGAGGCTGATTGGACAAGCGCCGCACGCACCTCGACGAGCGAGCGGACATCGGCATCCGTCGGCGCCTGCATCAACGAGCGCATGAACTCGTCACTGACAATCCGTTTGGCTGGCCCTTCTTTCGCTGACGGCAAAGGTAGTTCGAACTCTTGAAGCAGTTGCAGGATTCGTTCGCGGCGGCGAGAGGCTGCCTCCTGGGCCAACATCTCATCCAACCGATGGCGGACCTGGTCGAGCTGAACGTCATAAGCCTGTTCGATTTCCGTAATCAACTCGGGTCGATCACGGCGAAGTTGCTCGAGCGTAATGGAATCAATGCCGGCGCCAGTCAACACATCATTAACCGACTCAATGGCTTCGGCAGCGTGCTCTTCGCTGGCCGCATGCTCGTAGAGACCACTCGTCGTAGCCGGATCCGCGACCAGGTCGATGCTCTGCACTTTCGTGATTGCCTCGACCACGGTGTCGCTGCCCTGCTGCTTCGTCCGCGCCAGCACGTTATGCGACATACCGACGTTTTGCGGCGCGTGCTCCGCGTCCCAAATCAATTGCTCCGAGAGAACGTGCCGCGGGTTGAAATGCAGGTCGCCGAATAACCCTTCGCCGGTTCGGAACTGAACGCCGCGAACGACACCGAGACGGTCCTGGTAATCCCGCGGCGAAAGGGGGTGGCCTTTGGGGTGGTTGACGTTGACCTTGGCGCCTTCGTACAGGCCGATCGCCTCGACGAGTGCGGCTTCGCGGTAACGCCGGCCATTGCGCGAGCTGAGGCCAAGCAGCTTCACGCCGCGAATCACGCCCTGTTCGCGGTCGACGCGTAGTCGGTGACTTCTGGAATCGACAAATTCCTGCAGCAGTTCGGACATGGTGTTTTCTCCGTTGTGATTGGCCGGCACCCGCGAGTTACCAACGAAAAAAGCCCATCAGAAAGCCAGGCTGGCTCTCAGATGGGCTCGATTCGATATTCGCCGCGGCGAACTCGATTGCGATACCGGTTAGATTGTTAGCGCTTCGTTATCTGTAGCCGAATTCGTAAGAATTCGGTTTAACGAATTGTCTCCGAAGTCTCACGACTTCGGCGACGACTCACTTAATCATTCGTTCCATGGCAACGCGAATATGTTGGATACGGCCGTCCTGAACGCTGAGCGTCAGGCCTGCCTCCCCGTAAAACCCGCGTTGCGATAAATCGGCAAGCAGCTTAGCGAGCGCCGATTCGATCTGCTCAATCTTGTTGCCCTGCGGCATCGTTTGCACTCGTGTTTGAATCATGGCGTCACTATAGCAAGTCGCGGGATTATTTCTACAACGATTTTTGGCCATCTGCTATTTTGTTCACTATTGGCTCACTTCGCCTCATCGCACTGGTGGACTGCCAGGTTTTTTTGTTCCTGACCGTAGTCCAACCCAAGGTGCTGACTCCACGTCTGCGGCGAAAGGATGCCGTGGCTGAACGCGATTTGATCGACCTGCGCCTGCTGCAATTGATCACGGACGTGCAGCGACGGCGGGACGGCCTGTAGATGAACGAATTCGTGCACGTTGCCAGGCAATGTGCCAGCAACTATGGCATTGTCGATTACTTGCCGCATGATGGCCGTGTCGTGCTCGATCATGCTCATTTGCAATCGCTCGAACATTTTCATCGCGGGGCCTTCCGCCACGAGCGTCGATGCGAAATTCGCGTTCGATGCATCGGAAGTAAACATGAACTCGGGCATCACGAGCCGGGCGGCGATGGCGCGCAGCTCCGCCTGTAGCACGGCCACGAAGTTCGAAGCATCAAGTCCCTGAGCAGGAAAATCGTAATCCATCCCGGCCGGCGCATCGAGGATCGTTCCCGGACCGTACTGTGAATAGTGCCGCGTGCGGCCGTTGGCGTCGCTGGTAGAAGACGCATCGGCGTTGTTGGCGACGAACTGCTCGATGCCGCTGCGGCTCGCTCCGCGATGCTTGCGAATGAGGGCAATCGCCGATTGAATTTCGGCAACGACGCTCATGTTGCGCAACAGGCGTTCGGCACGCCGTAAATTCTTGCGAACCGGCGCGTAGAGCGGCAAACCGCGTTTCACGTTGAAATCGACGTTCGAGCGACGATGCTGAATGTTCGCTGCTTCGACAAATTCACCGTCGACGTAGTAACCGAGAACGTTTTCGACGTCCTCGGCGTCGGTTTGAATGCCGAAGCTCGCGGAGGGGTCGCTGGCCAGGCTGGCCGGCGCAACAACCTGGTCGGGTTCAATGAACCGCATGCGAGTCAGGCCATCGGCGTCGACGAACAATCGCAGGAACGCCTCGCCGTCGCGGTCGACGCGGCGGACAATTTCTTGCTGACGCAACTGCCAGCGATTTTCTTGCTGGAATTTTTCTAACAACCGTTGCACCTGCAACGCGATTTCCTGCGACGCATCCATCCCTTTGCAGACCGCGGCGCGGTAGCTATGGCCGGGCCCGACAATGTAAGAGATTCGATTTTCATGGCCGTTGATTGCGAATTCGTTGGTGGCGGCCAGCGCGCGGCATTGGGCTCGCAGGTCGGCGAGCGAGCGATCGCTCATTGGCGTGCTGACGGACCTGGCCGATTCGCCGTTGGCGCCAACCGGCAGCCACCACCCGCCGTCCGAGTCGGCGTACGCTTCGCGCGGATCGACGAGGTCGTTCCATAGTGCGTCAAAGACTTCGAGTAGACGAGATTCAACTGAATGCTGCGTGCCGTTTCTTGGTGTTTTCTGGACCATGCAATATTCCCCGTGTTGAGGCCTGAAAGGCCGGGACAGCCCCGGGCGCAGCCCAGGGACTTGATGTTGTGATCGTGGACTCAAGAACTGTAAGGGCGGAACGATTGCCTCATGATTTATGTCGCCCTTTCAGGGCTTTGGTGTTTGTTCATGTCTCGTACCCAGGACTGCGCCCTGGGCTTTCATAAGTTGGCCCTTCAGGCCAATTACGTTTGAATGGGTAAACGATTACCCAACCCGTCATCCCTGTGTCTGGAATTCCATACGTCTTCCGCAAGACGCAGCGCCATTTCCAGGGCGTCGGGCCCGTCGTCGTGGGCGCCGGCTGGAAAATCGCGAAGTTGATCGACCAGGAGCTGCGTGGAGGGCGAGTTGGCTAGGAATTTCAGGCGGCGTTGCGATAAATACGGACCGAGCCTGCGAATGCGAACCAGCTTGCTCGTGTGATTGTGAATCGCGGCCGGGACGATGGAATTGATCTGCTGTCGGGCGAACTCACTCGCAAACTCATTGCAGAGCAACTCCTGGAATTGATTGGCTTCGACGCCGAACGCGTGCGGGCGAAATTGCACACACAAGGCGACGCCGTCCGCGACCATCTGCGGCGTAGGACGGCGTGCGATGTCGGCGTCGACGTAGATGACGCCGCGCGAATCGATCGCCAGCAAAATATACGCGGAGTAGTCTCCTCGGCCGGCGTCGCGGCCCTTGCTTGGATCGAGCGCGACCGTGCGAATGGTGAGATCGTCTGGCCAGCGGTCAAACCAGATATTGTTTTCAAAATAGGCCTCTGGCCATTCGCAAATTTCAGGGTTAACGGGGGCACTCTGCTTCTCGCGTTCGAAAGCCGTTTCGCCAATTTCGACCCGCATTTGCATCAGCGTGTACAGATCCTCGACTGCGGGCCACAACACGCTAGCGCCAGCGTCCATTGCGGCGCGGCGCTCATCGTAAAAGGCGCGGGCAGCGGTTTTTGCGTCAGGGTTATCGACGTTGCAGTAAATTGATTCCCATTCGCTCCACAGAGTGCGGTTGGTGGGCCAGGTTTCTATCGCCGGGAAGCTGCGAGATGTCCATCCCGCGGTGCGATGCAACTGCAGAGCGAGCGCCTCGCGATG
This sequence comes from Lacipirellulaceae bacterium, assembly GCA_036271295.1. Classification (GTDB taxonomy): domain Bacteria; phylum Planctomycetota; class Planctomycetia; order Pirellulales; family Lacipirellulaceae; genus JABDGM01. Next base: position 12,048 of record DATBAY010000479.1, read on the forward strand.
CAGGGCGGTCGCGAGATTCACGATGTTCGTGGTTTTCGTGCCGGCGTTGAGCAGCGTGCCCTGAAACCACTGCAACGATGCTTCACGCTGGCTGGCGGACGAAATGTGCGAATCGTTTTGCAAATCGTCGCAAATGATGAGCGTGGGCCGATCGGCCGAACGCCGGCGGCCACGAATTCGTTGGCCGGTACCGTACGATTCGATTACGACGCCGTTTGCGAGTTCAATGGAAGTCGCGCGCCACCGTCGGCCGTGCCCTACGGCGTTAGGATAGTGCTTTCGCAGCAGTTGATTGCCGACGAGTTCGCTTTTCACGTTATCCAGATGTGTCTGCGCTTGTTCTTTCGTGTCTGAGACGATCCAAATGTAGCGTTCCCAGCCTTCGGCGGCGGCCCGCAGTACGTAGCACAGCGTGGCGATCGTCGATTTGGCGCTGCCCCGCGGGCCGATGACATTTACTTTGGAACCGCGGACGGTTCGCAAAGCGTCGAGCTCCGCGCCAAGCCATTCGTGCATCCGCGAGGGCGATTTCGCGAAATGGGCGGCTAAAAAACTCCGACCCCAGGCCAGCGTCGTGCTCGGCAGTGTCGCCTCGCCCGCTTCGCGTTGGCGATTCGCACCGGCCGCAACCGATTCGTGCAGACGGTGAGCCAGCCGACCGAACGTTTGCGACGGTATCGGCGGATGGTTCGTTTCGAGTGGTGGGTGATCCATCGGAGTGTGTCCTACAACGAGTGTTCCTGCGAGTCATCGGCGAACGAATCCGGATCGTGCTCCAAAATTGCGCAGAGTGATTTGGGCAGTTCATCGGAGGCGGTCGTCGCCTGCGGCAAATCATCTGCGAGGTCGTCGGCCATCGACTGAAAATCCTTCAGGCGGGTCATCACGCGCTCGCGATCGGCGGCATCCCGGATATCGCTGTTGAGGCACTCGGCGACGAGCGTGAGGAACGCCTTTAGATGGCGTGTGGTTACCGTGCCGGCGCCGCGGCTGCCGAATCGCTCCGGCGATCGCCGTTCGAGCCACCAGACGGAGGCCCGCCAGTTTTTTTCATCCTTCGCGGCGTTCTGGACCGTGCGCATGTGATTGAGCTCGGCGGCGGCTTCGGTGCGGCGGACGGAGGTGTTGAACTCGGCGTCGCTGCGCATGGCACGGACGATATCCGCAGGCAAGCAGCCGATGAAGTTCGCGGCCGTTTCGCGATCGCAGCCGACGGAAAGGATGCCGTAGATCTGGCCCATCTGCTCCGCGGATAGTTCAGTGGTGATCGCTAAATTGGTCATTCGCAGCGGGGCTTGTTAATGATTTGGGCCAAAACTGCTTGGGCCGTTTCCTCGGCGGAGCGGCGATAGCTGAGGTATTCAAACGACACGACGGCTCGGCCGGCGGCGCTGCGATATGCCGGGCAGCGTTTGTTTCCGCGTTGGCTGGAGCCGCCGGTTTTCTTAACGTTCACGGCTCGCCACAGGGGCGAGTGTTCGCAATGGCGAATGAGGGCCGGGTGGCTACTCGTGACGTTAATGCGATGCCCTTCGACGCGGTGCAGTTCAGCCACCGCGGCGACGGCACGCATGCCGATGCCGATGCCCTGAAAATCGGGCAACGTGACGATCCGCGAAAATCGGCGGTGGTTCTTCTTCATGATGACTGGCACGGTGGCACAAAAATTCACAGGCAGCCCTTCCCACGTAGCGAGATAGCAGCGGGCGGCCGGCGCGAGCGAGCCACTCAGATAGTGATGGCGCTTAAACAGTTGCCAAGCAGCCAGCTTGCAGCGATGGATTTCCAGTTCGATCCGCGGTCGCCGAAGACGCCTCCTTCGGAGTTCTCCGGTTGCCATGTCCAGAATCCAATCGGGTTCGAGCCACTCGGCGACATCGTAGTGGCAGGTGACGGCTACGAAGCGGCACGGCAAGTGACCGCGACGGATGCCTTTGGCGATCGCCGCGGAGCAGACTTTCGCGACGTTGCGGTCGACGACGCTGGTGAATTCGTCGAAGGCGACGATTGGGGGCTGGGGACTGGCGGCTGGGGGTTGGGGTAGATTCGAAGAATCCCCGGCTGAGCCCGCCGCAGCGGATCCATGACCGGGGGCTGCCAGGCTTTTTGAGAGGGCTCGGGCGAGATCGCAGCGGAAGCGTTCGCCGTTGCTGAGGACGTGATAGGGTTTGACCCACGACGGCGGTGAGCCGAAACCGACGGCGGTGAACAAGTCGACCACGTGGCGGACGGAGAGACCGCCGAAGCAATCAATTACGGCACGGTCGGCGGGCCAATTCGTGTTCGTATAAAGATCGGCGCCGAACGCTTGGTTTGCGATCGTGCTTTTGCCGCTGCCGGACGGGCCGACGATCAGACCGATTTGCCATTCTTCATCCTCGCCGGGCACGTCGACCTCGAAGCGCGCGGTCGCTTTTTCGGCTAGCGGTACATCGAACATGCCGGCGACTTGCTGCACTCGGAAAGAATCGTAAACCGGGCAGGTTACTACAACGTCAAGACTCGGCATCGGTAGCCCTCCGCTCGCATTTTTTCGAAGACAGTTTGTTGGTCGGTTTCGTCGCGGCATTCGACGACGACTTGGTAGCTTTCGGGGATGGTGACTTCGGGTGGATCGGGTGGCAATTGCGAACCCCCGGCGGAGCCGGGGACTGCCTGCAAGACGCTATCGAGCATCGAGCGGACCGCGGTGCTTTCCGTTTGGAGATCGGCCAATAGCGATTGCAAGTGCTGTTCGGAAACGGCGGCCATTCCGGCTAACGGATCATGGGTGAGTAGGATTTTGTCGGCTTCTTGTTCGTCGACGTCGAGAATCAAGACGGGCACGACGGCGTCGGGTGTCGTTTCTGCGCGGAGATGGCCGTCGATGAGCATTAGCGTGCCGTCGGCGAGTTCGCGAGCAAGCAAAGCATCGGCGTAGCCGACTTCGGCCAAGACTCCACGTAAAGCGTCTTGCTGTGCTGGTGGGTGGAGTCGCCAGTTGCGCGGGTTTGGCCGAAGTGCATCGGCTCGCACGCGGCGGAGTTCTTTGATGCGATCGCGGATTTGCATGGAAATTGGTCCGTTGTCTATGGTCCGTTGTTAGTTGAGTAAATCGCGGATTGTGGTTTGTAACTCTTTGATATCGGCCCGGATTTCGGCGCGCAAGACGTGGTGCGCTTGTTCCAGCGAGACGAGGCGTGCGCGGAACTCGGCCATGTCGGTTGCGCGGGCGTAGACGCGACCGTTGCGCGGCTCGTCGTCGCGATTTGCTTCGCGCCGAGCAATTAGTTTGAAAATGCCCAGCAGAAGTGTGCCGAGCGTTCCGAGCAGTACGGTTGCGACTGGCCAATCCATAAGTGGGGGCTGGGGGCTGGGGATCGAGACTAAGTTGAGAAAGTTATCGAGTGGACACGCCCTTTGCCGACGGCTCGGGGCGTGCCACCCGGAAGTTAACTTCACGGTCCAGGAGCGGGCGGAATGACGGGCGCGGCCGCGCTGCTCGCTGTGGAACCACTCGGGGTGCTTACGGTTGTACCGCTGCCGATCGTGGCGTCGGTCCGCAACGACGAGTAGTAGGTCGTCAGATTTGTCGGCCAGGGGCTCAGGTCGGGCAAATCGGTAACCGGAATACCCTCGGCGATTACTTCCAATTGGTCTTCCGTAAACACGCGGTCGAGCCGTGGTACGGTGTCGACCATTTCGGTTTGCGTGAAGAAGTCGCCAGGATTGTAGCCGGCGAAATCGGCATCGGTGAGCGTGAACCCATCGGCGCTGGCGATCGCTCGCGTCTTGCCGAAAAGCTCGATCGCCATGTTGATGTAAACACGCTTGATGTACTGACCGACCTGACCCGCGAACGCTGTGGAGATTTCCATGCTCTTGCGGTTTTCGGTGTGCTGCATAGCCTCCGAAAGCGACATGAGGATCAGCTCGGCCCAGCGCCGCATGAACTGATTGCGGATCAGGAAGAATGGTGTAGGGAAGACACGGAAGACCTCGCCGGCAGGCCGAGCGTGGATGACTTCCATGTTGTTTTCACCCGGTGGCACGGCGCGGCCAGCCAGGATGTTGGCGGCGCGCACGTAGAGCTTGTGAATTCGCTTCACCGTGTTGATCGATGGCGGAATTCGCAGATCGGCGTCCTCGTGGTGCATGATGAAAAATAGATTGCGGCCGACGAGGTACGTCCAATCCAGAATTTGCGGATTGAGGCTGCCGACGTCGTTCGACCAATTCGGCACGGCATAACCGGCTTTGCCGAAATCGCCGACGTTGTACCAAAGAACGGCATCTGTGTTTGTGACTGGCATGCGGTGGCTCCTGTGGAAGGATTTGAGTGTGGATCGAAATTGCGATGGGCTATCGGGATTTGCTGGTTTGGGCGGCGAGGAATTGCTTGATCAAAGACTCTTGCGTTTGCAGCAACTCAGCTGCCCCAGGATATTTGCGGGCCACGTGCTCGCTGGCCCACTGATGGGCTTTAGCGAAGGAATCTTGCTCGACGGGTACGTAATGGGTTTCGGTCACTGTTTTTTGCGGTGGAGGCGGGGAATCGACGGCTACGGGGGTCGATGCACGAGTGGATTTAGACGTAGCAGTCGCGGTGGAGGGCGATTGGGTCTGAGCATTGGCTGCTAAATGTTTTTTCGCACGCAAGCCGATAAAGCCGGCGGCGGCAAGCACGGCAGCGGCTAGCGGGCCACTCAAACCAAGCGCGCCGACGGCGACTTTGCCGTAGGACACGCCTTGCAGAATGCCGTCCTTGTCGGCTCCCAGCTGCTCAACGTGCTGTTTCACCGAGTCGACGACCGTGTGAACCGATGCAAATTGGGCCGATAGCTCGCCGATTTTGTTTTCAACATCGGTTTTGATTGCGAGCGGACCGGTGAGCTTCGCGACATCGTCGCTACGAAGGTAGCCGTTCAAGTCGCCGGGTTGCAGATAGTCGCCTTTGTCTTGCTTCTTGTCGTCGAGCGCTCTGATGCGCGACTCCAACTCGTTGGCGAACGCTTGCCAATCTGGTTGGGGGCTAGGGGTTGGGGATTGGGAGCTAGAGGCTGGGGACTGGGGAGCGGGCGGCGTGGGCGTTGAGTTCGCAATGGGGACTTTTTTTGCGACGACAACCTTGGGGAAGACCTTGTCGCGAACCCGCGTGAGGAAATCGCAAACGGGTCGGCCGCAGGTGGCATAGGTTTCGCCATCGCGCTGGCCCCAGACGACGCCGACGACCGATCCGCCAGAGTTCAGAACGCCACCGCCGCTGTCGCCTGGGCGGACGACACCGGCGATCGTGGTTGACGCGTACGTTGCTCCTGATGCAGTCGCGTAACCGGTGATATTGCCTTGGATGCCGCGGAATGTGCCGTTCGGGCCGAAGCCGCAAGCGACTAGAAGGCCGCTCGGGTCGCCGGTTGCCACGAGTAATGGTTCGACTTCGGGTCGGCGAATCGCGAGGGCAGCAAGGTCTTGGTTGTGGTCGATGTCGATAAGCGTTGCGTTAAATCGACCGCCGTTGGGAAAAGATACGATGATCTTTTGCGCTGGATCATCGAACAAGTGGGCGCACGTGAGGATGAGTCCGATCGACTGATCTCGAGCGACCAAAGTGCCGCTACCAAGCGTGGAGTCGTTGACGGCGATCCGGCAGTGGGCCGCCGAGTCCACGTTGACGGTGTTGCTCGGTTTAGGCGGTGTCGGCGGAAGACTTTGTCGAGCCGAGCCGTAGGATGGGCAATTCGGACACGAACCTGTGCAGTATCGCTGGCCGGTGTACGGATCGGTGTAGCACTCACCGTGGACGCTAAGAACCGAAAGCGAAATGGCGACGAAAGACACGATGCAAATTGAACGTGTCAACGTTCGAAGCGAGGACAACATGTTTTCTCCTTGTCGATGCGGTTCTTGATTTGAATTTGAACGCGGCAAAACGGGTCACGTTACGGAACTAAAGTGAAGGCGTATTCGTAGAACGGGCTACGGGCGAGGTCGGCGGGTTCGGTGAGGCGGTCGGCGAGGTGAGGCACCGGGTCGACGCCGCCGGCAAGACGGTCGGTCATGGCACAAGCCTGGCTACAAAACGGTGGCCGGCGATCGATCGCGTCGTCTTCAACTTCTGCCCGAACTGCCACGCGAATGAATGGCAGGTGGAGCATGGCGGCAGCAAGCACGGCGGTGTAACCGTAGTCACAGCCGGCGAGGCGCCGCATCATGGTGGTGGAGCGCGTTCGATCGTATTCCGGCCACCGGTTGGCTGGATTTGTGTGGTAGACATCGATGTGGCCGGGGAATTTGCGGACCTGGCTTTGGAGCGTGACGGCGCGGCCACCGTGCCACTCGCGGACTTCGACACAAAAGAGTTCGCCATCCCACCAGGCAGCCTTTGCTGCGTGCGAGTGTGTGCCGCGGCCTGCGCTGGCGATTAAGCCGCGGCGGCGGAATAGCAGCAGATCGCCGTCCGAGATTCGAAGGCGAGCGTGAGCCAGCGTCATCAGGCGTTCTTGCTCTGTCGTTCGCATACGTTTTCCCCATCAACAAAAAAAGAGCCCGAGGCCGGACGCGGTTGTCCGATCTCGGGCTCTTTGGACAGTCGCCGGGGCGACCTCCGTTAGATACCGTTCAATGTTGAGAGGGAGCCTAACACAGGTGCTGGCCCATTTTCAACAAAAATCTTTTGAGGAAAATCTGCTGCTGGAAATCGCTTTTTATGCACGGGAAATGGCCGCCCGCGGCGCGAGGGACGTCATTCGTACTGGCAAATTCAAATTATCCACGGAGACACGGAGAGCACGGAGCACAAAATAAGAGGAAGACTAGCGGGCACTAAACTACGCTCATCTTTGGAAAACAAATGAACGCCAATTCTAAGAAAGAGTTCAATTCTTCATTAGTTCGAGCGCAGATTGTTTGCCATAGATTTCTCCGTGCTCTCCGTGTCTCCGTGGTTAGGTCTTGATTTCTTACAACCCGCACTACTAAGGAACATTTCGACGAAGTTACAAAAGGGCCCCGAGCGCGCAGCGAACCGCTATTATCGACGGGAATTGTGCAATTCGTTAGCTGCTCGGCGCGGTAGATTGCCTTGTCGGTTTCTTAGCGCTCTGGTAAATTGGGGGCTTCCAATTCTATGGCGCCATATCTGCTTGGCGCCTCAGAATCGGGCTGTAGCTCGGCCTGGCTAGAGCGGTCGCCGCGGCGACAGGCCAGATTTAGGAAATGGCCTGATTCAAAATATGAGTTAGCAAATCTCAGACGGGCTGTAGCTCAGCCTGGCTAGAGCGCTTGGTTCGGGACCAAGAGGCCGGAGGTTCAAATCCTCTCAGCCCGACTGAGATTTGCTATTCTTAACTCTGTCATCTTACTTTTGCGTCGTTGGTAGTAAGACGGCTTCTAGTGAATCGTACAAATCGCCGACCTTTGCCCACGAATCCCCTTATGACAGAAACCTCTATCGAAACGACCGATCCGAAAGCTCAAATGCGTCGGGCCGCTTATGACGCTCGCAACTCGCAGTTGGAGAAAGATCGGGTTAGCGAGATCGCGGTTGAGAAACTTCTGGGCCTCCCGGAATATCAGGCAGCGAAGACCGTGCTTTGGTATATCGATTGCCGCTCGGAATTGCGAACGAAACAAGCTCTACCCGCGGCGCTAGCCAGTGGGAAGCAAATTGTGATTCCGTACTGCACGGTTGATGAAGCTGGCGCTAACAAGCTTGGGTTGTGGTTGCTCGAGAGTATGGACGAGTTGATCGTGGGGAAATGGAAAATCCTCGAGCCGCCGCGCGAACGTTGGGGCGAGCTTGGTAAAGAGATTCCGACGGAAGCAATTGATCTCGTGATTGTGCCAGGCGTTGGCTTTAGCCGGTCTGGCGGGCGGATGGGCAACGGTCAGGGCTATTATGACCGCTTGCTCGAGCGTGCTCGGCCAGACTGCCCGCTCGTTGGGCTGTGTTACGAATCGCAGTTGTTTGATAACCTCGTGGTCAGCCCGCACGACGTTTTCATGGATAAGGTCGTCACCGAAATTGCGGTCTACGATGGCCGCGGACGTCGGTAGGTCCCAATCTCTTTACGAATATCCGCGACGAGTATCCTGTGCCCGCTGTCATTGAAGACACATACGCGGAAGCGTTCCGCAGCATCTACGTTGAGTTTCTGATCACGGCGCGCGATGCCACGTGGGTGAAGCATGCTGCCGATGCGGCGACCGGCAACGCGTCGAGCACCATCTTGTGCGATTGCGAAGCGGGCGTGGATCGGTTTGTCGGTCCTGGATTTGACGAATCATTCACGACGCCAGATGGTCGGCCCGGTGCGATCGTGCAGCTGCATGTGCCTCGATTCCGAAAAGATCGTGTTGATGCGATGAAAAAGGCGGCGCTCGTTCGCATCAGCCAGAACGTGCTCACCTGCCCGACGGCTGCGTGCTTCAACTTGATTGACTCCGCGGATTTTTACCGCATGGGACGTAAGATTGCGTTCTTTGGCGATGGCTTTCAGAAACGGATCGAACGATTTGGCCGAGCGATGTGGTGGATTCCGACGCTCGGCAGCGAGTTTGTGCTCGATGCGAAGCTTTGTTACCTCGATGGTTTGATGGGCGGCAACATTTGGTACTTCGGCGAAAGTGAAGACGCAGCCTTGGCTGCCGCCGAGGCTGGCGTCGCGGCCGTTCATAAATGCCCGGGCGTGATCATGCCGTTTCCGGGCGGCATTGCAGGGAGCGGATCGAAGGCCGGGAGCAAGTATCCGTTTATGTTTGCGAGCACGTATGAAAAATTCTGTCCGAAGCTCGTCGACAATCTGAAAGCGAAATCGGAACTACCATCCGGCGTGCAGTCGGTGATGGAGATCATCATCAACGGCCGCAACTTGGCCTCGATCATTCATGCCACCCAAGCGGCGATTGCCGCTTCCGTGAACACGCCGGGCCTGCTGAGAATTTCGGCGGGCAACTACGGGGGAAGACTGGGGAAGAGTTTTATTTATCTTCATCCGGATAAGCAACCGAGCGCGGAAGCCTAGATTTCTTAGGCTTTCGTATTTATCGGCCGCTCGGCGGACTTTGTTATCTGGCCGCGCTTTGGTCCTTGCTACCTCGGCGTCGTTGCGCGTAGCCCACCAGCAGGATCGTGGCTGCTCCGATAAATGGAAAGATAGCGATGCGCCACAAGCCTGTGACAAAATCGTTGTTCTTCGCGGCGTCGCCGATGATCACGGGGCCGACCGAGCCGCCCAAGTTGCCGATCATGTTGATGAATCCGATGGCGGAGGCAGCGAACGTCGAGCCCAGAAAGATTGTGGGGATCGGCCAGAAGGCGGGCATCACGGTGTAAATGCTGCCGCCCACTAAGAGAAACAGCGCGATCGTGCCGAGCCGTGGCGCGTACGGATAGTAGCTAACGATCGCCAATCCGCTGCCGAGCATGATCAATGGAACGGCGACGTGCCAAATGCGCTCTCGGCGGCGATCCGAATGCCAGCCGTTGAATTGCATTGCGATGAATGCGATCAGGAAAAAGCCGGCGGTGACCCAAGCGGCTTCCAGTTCGGTCCCGCCGAATTGTGACTTGACGATGCTTGGCATGAAAGTTGACATGCCGTAGGCGACGACATTTTGACAGAAGTAGACCAACGTGAGTAGCAAGACGAGGCCGAGGTGCAAATGCCAGGCGCTATGACTTTGCGCGCTGCGATTGCGCGCTTCGGTCTCCAGTTCCTTTAGCAGCCAGTCTTTTTCCTCCTGCGGTAGCCAATCCACGGCCTTCGGCCGGTCAGGCAAACAGAATAAGACGCAGATGCCGGCCAGGATTGGCGCTACACCTTCGAGGATGAAGATCCACCGCCAACCGGGAAGACCGCCCCAATGGATGTGGTCGCTGATCCACTGGGAGATTGTCGTTCCGAAGACGTTCGAAAGCGGCATTGCCGCCATAAAGCTGGCCATTGCCTTCGCGCGGTGCTGGGCATTAAACCAGGTCGACAGATACATGACGACGGTGGGAAAAAAACCGCCTTCGAAAAAGCCGAGCATGAAGCGGAGAAAGTAGAACTGGCTTTCGGCATTGGTGCCCAGGCCGTTCCAATGGCGGGTGACTGCGTTAATTGTCGGCCAGCCGGAAAGTTCGGAAATCTTTGGGAGCCAACCCAGTAGGGTTTCGAGCAGAGGCAGGCCCATAAATCCCATGAGCACGGCGCAGAGCCCCCAGAGAATCAGAATTCGCAGGAAGACCCAGCGAGCGCCGCGCCGCTCGACGCTTAGCGTGCTCGGTATTTCCAGAACCCAATAGCCCCAAAAGAAAATACCGCTGCCAAAGCCCACAATGCGCTCATCGAAACCGAGGCCTCCCTCGGCCAGTGAGCGATTCATGCCGAATTTGGCGATGGCGATATTAGAGCGGTCGATGTACGCCAGGATATAAAGCAGGAATAGAACGGGGAGGAGATGGACCCAGACGCGCCGTCGGGCTCGTTCGCCGACCGAGTTCGCCGGCCAGCCGAGCCAAATCACTCGCATGAGCGATTCTTCCAGCCAGCTGCCGCGGTCATTGGCCCCACGATTCTGCATTCGACGCCCTCGCAGACAGACCGCTGCCGTGTCACGAAAAAGTGGCGGCATCGGTTTCGTCGGTTTCACCTCACCGACATCGTGCCATCATAGCAGCAGTCCTTGCAAGAGTGTTGAAACAAACATTGCCTGAGAAGTGCGCCGCGCTTACGCCAAGCGTCGAGAATAAATGTTGCCTTTTCGGAACCGGGGCCGCAAACTAGGACATATTCTCATCGATCGGTTTGGAGAGTGAGATGGATTCGAAAGCGCCTGGTTGCGGTCTGTAGTGGTTTGTAACGTGGCGTTGAAGCCTGTGTAGCCATAGCTGCTGATATTGAACGGAACGTTTTGATTCATCAGCCCCGACTGATCGAAAGCCGCGATGCCGTTGCTATCGGTATACGCCGTCGTGCGTTCTGCGGCGTCAGCTTAACTAGCGGAACGCCACGCCCTGTAGCGGCATCGACCACTTGAATCGCGTAGTCTGCCGCCGAAAGCGGCGTCGCCGATAGAACAACAAGCACGAATGGCAGATAACGACGGATCATCGGATGCCACCGCAAGTTGCTCGTTGGAACAAAGATGACCTTCCCGCTACGAGAGGATCGGCTGCACGACGTCTCCGCTTACGTCGGTGAGCCGAAAATCGCGGCCCTGGAAGCGGTACGTCAATCGCTTATGGTCGAGGCCGAGCAGA
>DATBAY010000480.1:0-10149 GCA_036271295.1 Lacipirellulaceae bacterium
TACCGGGTCGGCAAGACAAAGTGGGTCGTGCTGCGGTATCCGACAGAATCGTTCGCCCAGGCGGCCAACATGAGCACGCCGGCATTCGAGGATTTTTACTTCGATGTGTGCACCGCCGACTACGCCGCCATGGCGAAGGCACAAGAGCCGCTGGTCGCCCGCATGCAGAAGACGGATCGCGTTCGCATCATTTCCCCCGGCACGGAATTGGAATTCTCGATCAAAGGCATTCCGATCATTCCCTGCGCCGGCGATCGCAACATTCCGGATGGCGAAGTTTTTACTGCACCCGTGCGCGACAGCATCAACGGCAGAATTCGCTTCAACACAAAGTCTCGCTACCAAGGCACGGTATACGAAAATGTCGAGTTCGAATTCAAGAGCGGCAAGATCATCGACGCCAAGGCGAACGAAACCGAAAAGATCAATGCCATCCTCGATTCCGACGAAGGCGCACGCTACTGCGGTGAATGGGCGATTGGTGTCAACAACCGTGTCCGCCACCCAATGCTCGATACGCTGTTCGATGAAAAAATCGGCGGTTCATTCCACCTCACGCCGGGGCAGGCGTACGAAATTGCCGACAACGGTAACCACAGCCGCATCCATTGGGACTTGGTCTTAATTCAGCGCCCCGATTACGGCGGCGGCGAAATGTGGTTCGACGGCGAGCTCGTACGCAAAGACGGCCGCTTCATTCCCGCCGATTTGCAGGGATTGAACGAAGGCCTCTAACGGCTTCGAGCGTGCAGCAGCATTGCAATCGCCGCAAGGATCAATTTCGCCAACAGGACGAGTGATAAAGCTCGCTGCGGCCCCTTCGCCGTTTGGTGCCCATATCGCCGAATCAGGTCTTCGCGCATTGTTTCACTCTTGCCTTCGAGCGCGGCCCACTCCTGAACCGTAGTTGGCCGATTGCTGCGGGCAGATATCGGAGGCCAAACGTGCATGGCGCAGCTCCCGGCTGAAGGTGGATTGAGGCGACAACTTGACACATGCCCAAAGACCGGGCCGTGCCCACGGGGTTCGCGGCAGGCGAAAAGATTCTTGCGCTAGTAGCAACGATCTACCATTTGCTGGATACATACACGGCCATCACCAGCGCCACGATCGAGGTCGCGATCATCATGGCCCGCAAACTGAATCGCAGCGACCACCGCGTCCACAGTCCAGCCGCGAGTAGCCAGCAAAGCGGAATCAGAAACCAAAACGGCGCGATGAGATTTGTCGCATAGCTATTCGGCAATCGCCGAAATCTGACTGGTTTAGCACGCGGCAGCAAAACATCGAAAAGATTTCCGCCGGTCGCCGCATAGCTTTGAAAGGCCCACGGTGCGGCCTTCGTCGGCCACGCGCTTCTGGTCGAGGATGTCGGAAGATAAGTGGCAATTTCCAGTTGCCCATTCTGAGATGCCAGCACGACGTATCCGCCGAACGGCAGCGGCGCCCAGACAACATCGGCTCGCCAAAAATTGCGACACCACGAAACGGCTCCGACGATGCTCCCGACGACCAATGCCGCGGTTGCTACCCACCGCAGCACAAAGATCGGTCCACGACGTTGATGCACATCGCCCGCCATACAAATTGGCGTCAGTGTCCGCTCTGCAGCATCCGGCTTTGCTCCATGGCGTCTTCGGCCATGCGGATAAACTGCATATTATTGGTCCCGGCAAACGCGCGTTGATAAGTCACGCTGAGGGCTGTAAAGCTGAACGGATCATTCGGTTCAATTTCGCACACCCGCCGGGCATGAGCGATCGACTCCTCGTGCCGGCCGAGCTTTTGCAGCACCACCGCCAACGCGGAATGAGCCAGGGCGTAGTTCCCGTCCGCCTGCAGGGCCTCGTTCAATTTCGCCACGGCTTCCTCTAGTTTGCCGGCATCCTTAAGTTTGTCGGCTTCGTCGTACAGAGCAACGGGATCGGGCATGATAATTTCCTCCGCGTCCGCAGGGCGGAAGCTATTTGGTGGCTAGCGGTTCTGCACAACGTCGTGCGGCATGCTGTAGTGTATTGCTAGCAGTGTTTCCTCTGCTAGCTGGGGAATCTCCCCGAGTGTATCAGCCGACCCGCAATCTCGCCCAGACACGGGCCGGCGCGCAGCGAAAAATCCGCACCTGCGGTTAAGCCGGCACAAACGGTACGCCCGATAGTGATAAAGGCATCTGGCTGCTGGCGGACCCGTAACCGTTGCCAGCCAAACAGGAAAGCGTACCTGCGATGCTTATCTAGCCATCTCGGAAAGGACCCGCCTGTGTCGATTCACCCGCTTGCCGTCGTTAGTCCTCACGCTGAGCTCGGAAGCAATGTGCGGATTGGGCCATTTTGCGTCGTTGAAGCCGGTGTCGTGTTGGGAGACGGTTGCCACTTAGCTAGTCGAGCTACGGTGAAATCGGGGACGCTCTTGGGTCGCGATAACCTGGTGCTGGAAGGCACCGTGCTCGGCGGGATGCCGCAACACGTGCACATGCCAGAACACCCCGGCACCACCGAAATCGGCGACTGTAACGTGTTCCGCGAAAACGTGACCGTGCACCGTGCTCTCGAAGCCGGCCACGTCACCCGCATCGGCAACCACTGCTTGTTCATGGTGAACGCACACGCCGCCCATGATTGCAAGGTACAGGACAATGTGGTGCTTACGAACGGCACGATGCTGGGAGGCCATGTGGAAGTCGGCCAACGTGCCTACCTCGGTGGCGGATCCGCCGTTCACCAGTTTTGCCGAATCGGCCGTCTTTCGATGATCGGTGGCATGGCCCGCGTGACGCAAGACGTACCGCCGTTCGTAATGCTCGACGGCGATACGGCTGAGGTTGTCGGCCTCAACAAGGTGGGCCTGCGCCGAGCCGGTCTAACGACCAGTGAAGTGCTCGACCTCAAATCCGCCTATCGTGTGATCTATCGTAGCGGTCTCATGTGGCGAGAAATTCTTGATGCCTTGCAGCTCGAGTTCCCGATTGGTCCCGCTTCGGAATTCGCCGAATTTTTCTCTTGCGGCAAACGTGGATTTGTCCAAGAGCGCCGGACCCCGCCGGGCGCGATCGTCCGTCTTCGCCGCGACGACGCCGAGGACAACACGTTCGCGCTGCCCGAAGTGGAAAAGAAGGTTGGTTAGTCGTCGCCAACAAGAATTGCAATACACAAATAGCCCGGCCACCTTGGCCGGGCTATTCTTTTCTCGCCACGTCCAGCCCAGGTGGCCAGTCTATGTAGACACTTGCTCGAGTGCGGCGAATACTTCATAGGTACTCTAACAAAAACCCCTCTCCCTTTGGGAGAGGGCCGGGGTGAGGGCGCCTTGCCGCCGGTTTTGTTAGAGTTCCTTAATGAATTTTGCAAACGAAGACACCGCAACGCGGGTGCTCCATGGAACAACGATGGATCGACGTTGATAACTACTACGATCAACTTCTCGTAAAACCGGATGCGGAATTCGCCGACATTTTGGCAGCGTCCAAAGCGGGCGGCCTGCCGGCAATCAACGTCAGTGCTTCACAAGGCAAGCTCTTGAATTTGTTCGTTCAATTCCTGGGCGCGCGGCGCGTACTTGAGGTCGGCACACTCGCTGGATACAGCACCGCCTGGCTGGCCAAGAGCCTGCCGCGAGACGGTTATCTCGTCACTTTGGAATTGGAGCAAGCCCATGCCGAGATCGCACGAAAGTGCTTGGAAAGATTCTCGCTGGCTTGCAAGTTAGAGATCAAAGTCGGCGACGCCGTGCAAAGCCTGCGAGCGCTGCACGAATCGAGCGCGACGCCGTTCGATCTGATCTTTCTGGATGCAGATAAAGCCCAATACTGCGAATACCTTGAATGGTCCGTCAAACTCTCGCGGCGAGGCACGATGATCGTCGCCGACAACGTCGTGCGAAAGGGCGAAGTGATTAACACCCAGAGCGAAGACCCGCTCATTCAAGGCGTCCGGAAATTTAATGCCATGGTGGCTGCCAATCAGAGATTGCAGGGCACAGCTATACAGACCGTCGGAATGAAAGGCTACGACGGCTTCTGCGTGATCTATGTGAACGGATAGCGCGGCGGCAAAGCGAAATAGCCCGGCCATCTTGGCCGGGCTATTTCCCTGATTCCAACGCGGGGCAAGATGGCCCGGGTATCTAATTATTCGCCTTTGCGACCCGATCCGGTTCCAGCTTCCTTAAGTGCCGCTTGAGCCGCCGCGAGTCGTGCAATCGGCACGCGGAACGGGCTGCATGACACGTAATCGAGTCCCACCTTCTGGCAGAATACGATTGAATCCGGATCCCCGCCGTGCTCGCCGCAGATGCCGCATTTGAGCTTTGGTTTCGCGCTGCGTCCCTTCTTCACCGCCATGTCGACGAGTTGGCCAACGCCGCTCGTATCCAGTGATTGAAACGGATCGCGAAGCAAGATTTCTTGCTTCAAGTAATCGGGCAGAAACGTGTTGATGTCGTCGCGGCTAAAGCCGAATGTCATCTGAGTAAGGTCATTCGTGCCGAAGCTGAAGAACTCGGCAATCTCGCCGATTTGGTCAGCCACCAGCGCGGCTCGCGGCACTTCGATCATCGTGCCGACCGTGATGCCCAGCTTGCCTTTGTACTTCTTCTTCTCCTGCACGTCGGCCATCGTTTTCCGAACCTGGTCGGCCAGCACCTCCAACTCGCGCGCCGTACCAACCAGCGGGATCATGATCTCGGCCTGCGCGTCGATATCCTTCTGCTTGCAAGCGATCACTGCTTCGGTGATCGCAGTGACTTGCATCTCGAGGATTTCGGGATACGTGACCGACAGCCGGCAACCACGATGACCCAGCATTGGATTCATCTCGTGCAACTGGTCGACGCGCTGCTTCACTTCGGCAGCAGTGACGCCGAGCTCTTTCGCCATTTCCGCCTGCGATTTCGCTTCGTGCGGCAAGAATTCGTGCAACGGCGGGTCGAGTAACCGGATCGTTACCGGTAGGCCGCTCATCGCTTTGAAGATGCCGATGAAATCCTTCCGCTGATGCGGCAGCAAATCCTTCAGCGCTTCACGGCGTTCCTTTTGGTCCTTCGCTAGAATCATCGCCCGCATCGCCTTAATGCGATCGCCTTCGAAGAACATGTGCTCGGTGCGGCACAGGCCGATGCCTTGCGCACCGAACTCACGGGCTCGCTTGGCATCTTCGGGTGTATCCGCATTCGTGCGAATCTTCATCGTGCGATACTTATCCGACCAACCCATCACCGTGGCGAAATCACCCGAGAGCTTCGGCGTTTGCGTCGCGATCGATCCCGCCATCACTTCGCCGGTCGAGCCGTCGATCGAAAGCGTGTCTTTGTGGGTGAAGGTTTTGCCTCCGACCTTAATCTTGCGGCCCTTATCGTCGATTTGGATTTCGCCCGCACCGGCAACGCAGCAACGACCCCAACCACGCGCGACGACCGCCGCATGGCTCGTCATGCCGCCGGTGCTCGTGAGGATGCCGACCGCCGAGTGCATGCCTTCAATGTCTTCCGGATTCGTCTCCTTGCGAACGAGCAATACAGCTTCACCGGCTGCCGTGCGTTCAACCGCCTCGGCCGCAGTGAACGCCAACTTGCCGACCGCCGCGCCTGGCGAAGCTGGCAGGCCCGTGGTGAGCAAGCTCTTGTCCTTTTTCGCTTGGGCCTTAGCCGCCGGCGCGAAACTAGGGAGCAGCAATTGCGTGAGGTCGCCTGCCGGGATGCGCAAGACACCCGTCTTTTCGTCGATCAGCTTTTCTTTGACCATGTCGCAAGCGATCTTCACGGCCGCGGCGCCGGTCCGCTTGCCGTTGCGCGTCTGCAGCATGAAGAGCTTGCCTTTTTCGATCGTGAACTCGATATCCTGCACGTCGCGGTAGTGGTTCTCGAGAATGTCCTTGATCTCCAGCAGCCGCTTGTGAATTTGCTTGTTCCACTTGGGCATTTCGGCGACCGGGAGTGGCGTGCGAATACCGGCCACCACGTCTTCACCTTGTGCGTTGATCAGGAACTCGCCGTAAAACTTATTCTCACCCGTGGCCGGGTCACGTGTGAATGCGACGCCCGTGCCCGAGTCATCGCCCATGTTGCCGAACACCATCGACTGGCAATTCACCGCCGTGCCAAGCAGGCCCGTGATGTTCTCAACTTGACGATAGGTCACCGCCCGCGGCTGCATCCAGCTCTTGAACACCGCTTCGATCGCAAGTTCCAGCTGCTTGATCGGCTCTTGCGGGAACGGCTTGCCGAAATGTTTTTGGAAGACCTTCTTGTACTCTTCGCAGAGCAGCTTCATGCCCTCGACCGGCACATCGGTATCATTCTTGACCTTATACTTGGTCTTTACCTTGTCGAAAGCCTCTTCGAAATGTTCATGATCGACGCCGCACACGACATCGCCATACATGTTGATCAGCCGGCGATAAGCGTCGTACGCAAATCGCTCGTTGCCAGTCGCTTTGGCCAAGCCTTCGACGGCATCGTCGTTCAGTCCCAGGTTCAGGATCGTGTTCATCATGCCGGGCATCGAAGAGGCGGCGCCGCTGCGCACCGAAACCAGCAGTGGGTCGGCGTCGTCGCCGAATTTCTTGCCGAGCTCCTTCTCAAGCATCTGCACGTTGCGGGCGACTTCGTCCATCAAGCCTTCGGGCAACTTGCGACCACTCTTGTAGTACAAATCGCACACTTCGGTCGTAATCGTGAAGCCTGGCGGAACCGGCAAACCGATGCTCGTCATCTCGGCGAGATTGGCGCCCTTGCCACCGAGCAGCTGCTTTTGCTTGCCGTTGCCTTCGGTTTTGGTTTTGCCGAAATAGTAGATCATTTTCGTCGCTCGACCGTTCGACGAACCGGCCGCTGCCGACGATGAAGAACCCCGCTTGGTTTTACGTGTTAGACTTGCTGTTGCCATTTGACTTTCATCCCAACAAATGAATTGGTGAGCGAACAATCCTGTTCGTCGCCGGGTGACTTCTAATTGACGGGCAGCACGGCCCACCCTACGTTGAAACCGCTTGAGCGGCCAATTTCCGCATTGCAGAGCTCGAAAAAGCTGCGGCGAACGGCGAGCCAATCAATGTATCTTTGCCGTCCGCGGCTCGTCAAGGTGATCGGACAATCCGCCCTTAGACAGCTAGCGCCAATCATTTTATTGCGTGTAAGGTTTGTCGGATATGGAGCCGGGCCTCGACCAAGCAAACGGCTTCGCAATGGCGGTCATGGTCGAGGGCGGTTTGGCGCTCCTCGCCATCGTCTTGGCATGGGTCTTTTCGGTATCGCTCCGTGATCAATTTCCGCCAACCGTGAAACTGGTTGCAATAGCTTGCGGCTGGGGTGTTGCCGCTACGTTGCCAATGCTTCTTGTGTTCTGGTTGCTGGTTAACTCAAAGCGGCCGCTGCTCCGCCAACTTCGCGATCAGGTCGATTGGTTGATTCGCGAAATGTTTCCCACTCGCAGTATCTCGCAATTCGCTATGGTGGCGACGCTGGCTGGCGTCGGTGAAGAGCTGCTGTTCCGCGGTGTGCTGCAAGCTAAAGCGGCTCAGTGGACGACGCCATTCGTCGGCGTATTGATTGCCAGTTTATTGTTCGGATTTGCTCACGCGCTCTCGAAACTGTATTTCGCATTCGCTGTGGCAGTCGGCGCATTTCTCGGCTGGTTAACGATCGCTTGCCACGATCTGGTCGCTCCCATGGTTGCCCACGGTCTCTACGATTTTTTAGCCCTGGCATATTTATCTAGGTCGATTGACCTTGCTCCCAAAAGCGAACCAAACCACGATGAATTCACCGAGCGTTAAAACGATTTCCTCTGCTGAACTCCATCGCGAAAGCCAGCAGCGAGCGGTCGATCTGGTCGACGTGCGTACTGTCGAAGAGTTTAACGAGATTCGTGCCGTGGGCGCACGCAATGTGCCACTCGATCGTCTGGACCCCGCCGCGTTGATAAAGGCGCATCAAGATCCGGCGCAGCCGATCTATTTCATCTGCGCCGTGGGCGGCCGCAGTGCATGGGCCTGCGAACTGATGAAGGCGATGGGCTACGAAAATGTCGTCAACGTCGAAGGCGGGACCCAAGAGTGGCATGCCGCGGGACTACCGACCGAGCGCGGCGCATCCTCAACGAGTTTCTGAGCCTATTGGTCGTCGCCGAATATCAGCAAATCGGCCACGCGCTCGCTCGCCTTCTCGAGCGTGTTCGATTCAACATTGTTATTGAATTGAAGCAGTAGCGCCGCATGACGACTCGGAAATCGCTGCGAAAATTCACGAAACCCGGCCGTATCCCCACCGTGCTGAATGCGCGGCTCCCCGCGATACTCGTCGATAAACCACCCATACCCGTAGTGGCTGCCTTTGCGACTAGTCAAAGCCTGCGGTGAAAACATCGCCTCGTAGGATGCCTTAGTGAGCAGCTTCTGCTCGTCGATTCCAGTTGTCCACTTCTCATAACCGCGCAGGGACGTATAGACGCCACCATCGCCGCGCACTGCGCTCGTTAGGCTTTGGTCCGACTTCACCCACTGGCCGTCCTTCTTGGCATGCCCATAGGCACGATGCGAAACCTCGTTCAGTCCACGCTGATAAACGACGCTCTCATCCATCCCGAGCGGAGTAAAGATCTCCGACTTCATAAAGTCGTGGAATGGCTTCTGCGCCACTTGCTCAACGATCAACCCTAGCAGCGTGTATCCCGAATTCGAATACTCCCATTTAGAACCCGCCGCAAACTTCGGCTCGGTCGTGTCCATCAGCAGGTGCAGCACATCGTAGTCATCGAGCTGCAACGTGGTGCCCTTAGGAATCAGGTCCTCATACGCCGGCAAGCCGGATGTATGTGTCAGTAGCTGCTTCACGGTGATCTCTTCGGCATATTTCGGGAAACCGGCAAAGAACTTCGTGAGTTTGTCATCGAGCGATAGTTTGCCTCGATCCACAAGCAGCATGATCGCCGTCGCCGTGAACTGTTTTGATACGCTCGCCAATCGGAAGTTCGTTTCTGGCGTGCAGGGCGTTTTCGTTTCAATATCCGCTACACCGTAAGAATGCTCGAATACGACTTTGCCATCTTTCATCGCCATCACGCACGTGCCCACATGCGGCGGCAGCAACGCTTCAACCTTGGCGGCTTCTTCAATCACTTCTGTTTTGGCAACTGCGAGGTTTGGGTAAGACGCGACTAGCATGACGACAGCTAACAGTTTGGTTTGCATGGGCCTGATGATAATTGGCCGCGGACCGTCTGACAAACCGTCGCACCTGAATCGCATCCATCGCTAGCGAGCGCGAGATTCTTTCAATTCTGGTCTTGTGATTTTTTCCACACACAAATTAGAACCATGGTGTGGTTTGAGTTGCGAGACCCGGAATGGATTCCACGGTCGATCTCAATCGACTGCCGGTCAAGGAAGTCGCTCGCCGAACAAACGAATCATACATACACGCCTCAGGGCGTCATCGTTGCGAGCGATGCCTTACTACTATGCGGCTTACCGCACCACTGGCCAACTCAGGGAGGCGGCCGGCGGAGGAACTAAAGGAGTCCTGTCATGTTGGTTCTCTCACGTGGCCGCAACGACAAGGTCGTCTTCCCCACACTCGGCATCAGTGTCGAGATCCTGCGTGTCGCCGGCAACAAGGTACGCCTTGGCATCGATGCCCCGCACGAAGTCCCCGTCCATCGTCATGAAATTACCGAGAAAATGGAAGCCAACGGGGAAACTCACACGTTGAAGTTCCCCGAGGCGAAAGAAGGTCTAGAGCGCAAACTCACCCACGCGACTCGCAATCGGCTCAATTCCGCCGCATTGGGCCTTCACTTGCTTCACCGCAACATTGAAGTCGGCGACCTGTCGGACGCGGAATCGACGATCTTCAAGATCTTCAATGAGCTCAAAGCGATTGAGGAAGAATTGGACGGTCCCGTCAAAGAGAAGCCGCGCGTCGTCAAACCGTCAGCAACCGCCGCCGACCTGCACCACCGCGCGCTAGTCGTCGACGACGACGACAATGAGCGCGAGCTCCTCGCCGGCTGCTTGCGAGTGAGCGGCTTCGAAGTCGATACCGCCGAGGACGGCCTTCAGGCTATGGTTCGCCTCACGGAGCACGCCCCGGACGTCGTCCTGCTCGATATGCTAATGCCACGTTTCGATGGCGGTAAAACGATTTCCGCGATTCGCAGCA
>DATBAY010000481.1:0-4284 GCA_036271295.1 Lacipirellulaceae bacterium
ACCCAGCTTTGCCGCATCATTGTTAACGCCAAGGTGAAACGCTGGCCTAAGTTGTTCCAAAATCTTCGTAGCACGCGAGAGACGGAGCTAGCCGAGCAATTCCCAATTCACGTGGTCTGTGACTGGATCGGTAATAGCCAAGCCGTCGCGGCAAAGCACTACCTTCAAACGACTGACGAACACTTTGAAAAGGCGGCGCAGAATGCGGCGCAGTATTCAACGGAATCGGTTGGAAATGATTCGCAAGCGCAGGAACAAAAATCAAATTCACCGGGAGAAGTGCTAGTTCTCGATTATCGGTGCAATACAGAGTGGGCGATAAAGGACTCGAACCTTTGACCTTCTGGGTGTAAACCAGACGCTCTAACCAACTGAGCTAATCGCCCCAAGACGTCGTCCGTTGTCCACGGTCCGTTGTCTGTTGCAGCAATCTATTCTACAACGGGCTACGGATAACGGACAACGGACAAACGATCGGCCGCACATGACTCCCCAAATCGTTGAAATCGCGGACCGCACCTCAGGCTCTACCGCCAAAGTTCTTGTCAGCCAGGGCTTCAATTGCTTCAGTTGGCGTCCCGCGCTTAGCGATGGCTCGCGCGAAATGCTCTGGGCTGGCGAAGGTTTCGAGGCCGGCGATAAGCGCCCTTCGAGCGGCGGCATTCCGCTCTTGTTTCCTTTTCCCGGCCGCATTGGCGGCGCGTGCTTCGAATGGGACGGACGCACTTATCAGCTCGAACCGGGCGATGCGTTTGGCAATGCGATTCACGGTTTTGTGCTGAATCGCCCGTGGCGTGTCGTCGAAAAAAGCGATGTCCGCGTCGCTGCCGAATTTCAGGCGTCCGTGGACGACCCGCGCATTCTCGAACACTGGCCAGCCGATTTCAAAATTCGCGTTTCCTACGAGGTCCGCGCACTGAATTTGATCAGTGAGATCCGCTATTCGAATCCGAGCGATCGGCCGTTGCCGTGTGGTTTCGCGACACACGCCTACTTCCGTTTGCCGCTCAGGGATGCCGGCAGCGTCGCCGATACCGTCATCACAGCGCCCGTTTCCGGCTTCTGGGAGCTCGAACAAATGATACCGACCGGTCGAATCATGCCCGTTCCACATCACGAGCACATGCAAAGTGGCTTGCGATTAGGCGATCACAAATTCGACACGGTGTTCACGGGCCTGCTACCCGCTAGCAATGGCCGGATTCAAACCCACGTTGCCGACCCTGCCAGCGGGCGCAGCCTGACTCAATCGTTCGATCAGATTTTCACGCAATGCGTCATCTACACGCCAGCGCATCGCGAAGCCGTTTGCATGGAGCCTTACACGTGCGTGCCCGACGCGGTTCGACTCCGGGCCGAGGGGCACGAAACCGGCCTGCAAGTCCTGCAGCCCGGCGAAGAGTTTTCGACTACGATTCGACTGCAACTCGCGTAACAACGAACGACGCCAATAAAAAAAGCGAGGTCGCCTGGTGTTGCCAGGCGACCTCGCGGCATTCCGACAATTTGGTTCGGCAAACTATTTCGTTTCCGCTGCCTTCGGCGGTTCCTTCTTTAGCTCTTCGAGCGTGCCGCCCGGGAACTTGCCGGCTTTAATCCGATCCATATACGTCTCGCTCTTGTCGTCCTTCGGATCGACGTGCATCGCAAGCGCCTTCTTGAAGGCCTCGTCCATCTTCGCCGTGTCCTTGGCGTCCTTCTTCTTATCGAGCAGCTTACCGACTTCTTTGCCGAACGGGTTACGGGTCTTCTTATTCTTGAGGCCTTGGTGGCAAATCAAGCAACCCACGGGCGGCTTGCCGGCTTCTTCCGCAAATCCCTTGTTCTCATTGTTTTCGATGTAATCTTTCTTGAACTCATCGTAGAACGGCTTGATTGCCGCGGCACGGCGAGTTGCCGACAAAGCAACGACCAGCGACAAAGCAATCAGCAAATAGCGAGAACGCATCGTCGAACCTCTGTGTGTGGTAAACGGAAAGTTTAGGTGGGGGATGCGCTGCCGCAACTTTCCAACGGCGCCGCGCGAGCTTCCGGCCTACACCTAGCTAGGCCTCATAAAAATAACCACACGCGGTTTCACTTGTCAAGCAATTTCGGCAGTGGGGCAGTTCGAGGAAAAGACTTTGAGAATGGAATTAGGGTGGCTGGGGCAACGCCCCCGGATGCTTTCACTGGGGCGTTGCCCCAGCCACCCCCGCATTCAAAAGGACCCACTACCGCAATTCCAGTAGCCTTCTCGCTCCGCGAGAAGCAATTCGTCTCGCGGAGCGAGACGACCATTTTCCGGCGGAACCCATCTCAATCCGCTTCCGCATGCATCCACCGCGTGAGCAGCGGCGATAACGCCAGACAAACCAGCGCCGTGATGAACGCCGCCACCGCGATTTGTCCGAATACATGGCCATAAATATGAACCGTGTCGCTCGGAATCGGCACGACCTGCGGACCGTTGCCGTCGCCGCCGCCGATATCGGTCAGCTTGGCAATCCGTCCGGCCAAATCGTTCGCAATGCCCAACCCCACGAACCACGTTCCCATTACCGTGCTGAGCAAATACTTCGGCGATAGCTTCGTCACCATCGACAATCCAATCGGCGATTGGCTCAACTCGCCCGTCGTGTGCAACAGAATGCCGAGCAGCAAGCACCACATCGGCACCATTCCCCGCGCATTCACCAGGTACGTTGCCCCGTACCACAACACGATGAACCCGAGCCCAACTTGAGCCAGGCCCATCGCAAACTTGACCGGTGTACTTGGCTCCCAGCCGCGGGTCGCGAGAATCGTCCACAGCGCGGTGAACACAAGTCCAAACATTAAGATGTAAATCGAATTCGCAGATTGAAACATCGAGGCCGGTACTTCGCTCCCGCCAACGCCCATCCCAATGTTCTGCGACACTATCTTCCACGTGAGCGTTTCGAAGTGGTGATCGGCGCGCGGCTGCGAGTCCGCAGTGCGTCTTTTCTTTGCGGTATCCTCTACGAGTTGCTCTGCTTCCCGCAGCAACGTCAGCCCGGTAAACGTAAGCATGTTCGAGCTGCTCACCTTCTTAACATAGGCGTCGAGCTCTTCCGGTTTCAGTTGATCTTCTGATTTCTTATCGGCTTCGAGCACTCGAATGGCATCAGCAATTCTCTGACCCATGGCTGCGTCGCCATTCTCCTCACCCAATTGTTCCTGCGTCAGCGGCGGCAGTCCCTTCAACTCCACATTTTCCGTCTCAACCGGAATGCGAAACTTGATTTCCGAGCCAACATCCTGTTCCGCGATCGATCTTCCCTCAAACACGCGGTCAATATTCCGATCGGTGAAGTTATTCATGGAGCTGCCCGCCTGCTCGAAGTAGGCCCAGAACAACATTGAGAACAGCGTGAGGATTAGTACGACGTACAACCGCTCTCTTTCGACAACAGTGCCGCGAAAGGCCGCTACCAAAACGTATCCCACCGAAAGAACCCCAAACACCATCAAAATGAAGGAGACGACATCGGTATGCGGCAACAGAATCGCGATCACCGGAACGAGCAAAATGCCCGCGATATACGCCAGCACGTCGAGTCGAAAGGGCCCAATTCGGCGGCTAAGCAACCCTGGGTCGGGCGCCTGTCCCGCGCTCTCTGGGAGACCTCCCTTACCAAGTGCGATGAACGCCACCACGGCCGCCACCAGCAGCACGATGCCGGCAAAAATGTTCACCGCCAGTTGATAAGGATTGTCTTGCATCAACAGCAAAGCGATGGTCGTGAGGATCGCTGTCAGCCCAATCAGGATTTGCGTCAGCAGAATCGGCGCGACGAATACCGCGAGCCCGACTAGCATTCCAATCGTCGCCAGGCCAAAACCGTAATGCCAACCGTACCGCTCGCCAACGTAACCGCAAACGAGCGGCGCCAGCGCACCACCCAAATTGACGCCCATGTAATAAATCGTGTAGCCGCCGTCACGTCGTGGGCTGCCTGCCGGATATAACGTCCCCAGCATGGATGTCACGTTTGGCTTGAAGAACCCGTTGCCGGCGATGATCAAACCGAGCGCGAAATAAAACGACGTGCTATCCTGCACGGTCATCAACAAGTGGCCGGCCGCCATCAACAGGCCACCCAAGATCGCCGACCGCCGCTGCCCGAGAATGCGATCCGCAAACAACCCGCCGATAAAACCGTTCGTGTAAACGAGCGCCGTGTAAGCACCGTACACGCCGTAGGCCGTATCATCCCCGTAGTGGAGAAACCCCTTGATCATGTACAGCACGAGCAGCGCCCGCATGCCGTAGTAGGAGAA
>DATBAY010000482.1:0-8621 GCA_036271295.1 Lacipirellulaceae bacterium
ACGAGCAGCGTCGTTTCATCTTGAGTCAGGTTGTAAAGACCCGTGTCAAACACGATGTTCTTGCGGTCCTCCACAACCCAGCAAATGCGCTGCGTGCTCTTGTCGACCGCGCCCTCGATCGGCTGCTTGTTTTTATCCGCCGTATTGTAATAGTCGCCGCGCACCGTGGCCTGCTTGTCGATGGCGAGCTGGAACAGCATGTCCGGCTTCGAGCCATCGCTGCGAACCGCTTCGAACACGCCGAGCGGCAGCCACTTCGCATCCTTCGGCGGCGGCTGTGCTCCCTGCGTGACGAGATTATCGGCCGATTGCCAATACTGCTGCGTCGTCGCAATCGGCTGCCCAAACAGGTTTACATTGTTGTTTTCGTAGGTGAGATCGGTCCCGTAGTCGTAATTCACCGGCGGCGATTCGTTACCATACCACGAATTCAAATTCGACCAGGTCGACGTGGACCAGGGGTTGTAAGCTCCCATTTGGGCCGCGAGCCACACGCCGCCCCAGGCGTTGTAAAACTGGCTGTCACTTGGGCTAACCCAATCGGTCCGAATCTTGTTGCCCAAAATGTGCATGTCCGCCGGCGACAATCGGCGCGTCGTGGCATCGGCGACCTTGGCAGCATTCGACGCCCGGTGCCCATTGACAATCGGATGGTTCGCGTCCGCATTCTGCAGCGTGCGCGCCGCATTCCCTGAGTCGCGGGTTACGGCCGCTACGCGTGTGTCGGCCCGGCCTTGATCGGCGCGAGTGACTGCGGATGTCGCCGGACGGTTCGCAACGTTTGGCCGATCGACATTCGACGCAATCTTCTGCCCTGCTGGCCGACCTTGATCGCCGAGCGCTTGTGCCGCGCGCCCCGCGCCCCGCGCTTCTACGTCACCCTCGTGTTCCGCCGATGCGATCGCATTGCCTACGTTCGCGAATCCGTCCGACACTTGTTGATCAAACGACTTCGATTGCACGGGTGACAGGCCGCGGGCGCTGCCCGAGTAGCCACCAAACGATTCGCCGCCGGAGCGGGCACCCATATCGGTGGGCAAAGCCGCTTGGCTTACGCGCAGCGTATCGGGCATGTCCGAACCACTGGCGAACCGTCCGCCACCAAAGTCGCCGCCCTGCCCCGGTGCGCCTCCTTCGTTGCCCGCTTCCCGCGGCAGCTCATCGGACCCACGCTCCATCGCCGATAAGCCGCTCTGAGAATTCCCGCCGAACATCCGCGACGCGTTGCCGTCGAAGCTGTGACCGCCGCCTCCGAAGTCACCGCCGTATGCGTGCACTCCCCCACCTCCTAAATTGCCGCTATAAGCATGGATTTCGCCACCGTTAAAACCGCCGCCGCCCGGGTGAAAGCCGCCTTGAAATCCGCCCCCGCCCTGGAAACCCCCGCCGCCTCGATAACCTCCGCCACCGAAACCTCCACCTCCGCCGAATCCGCCCCCGCCAAAGCCTCCATGGCCACCGCCGAAGCCGCGACCATTCGATGTAGCAGTCACGCCGAATACCACGGCCGCAACAACAACTCCGACGATCAAAAAGTTGATTCGCATCGCACCATTCCCACCCTGCTGTCGCTGGCCTCGGTGAGGCCGGCCCCGCCGGAATCTATTAAGGTCAAAAACCCAGCCACAATTGAAAAACCGCTTTTACTTCGCTGCCTTCACCCGTTCGATGGCGATCTCTTTCACGTCCGGCAGTGCCGCATCACCCAAAGACCGCCGCGTCGATTGCCACGACACCACGTTGTCGTCCGCTTTGTACAAAATATTGAGCGCCGTCGTCGGCGTGCCGTCGGCCGCCACGCCTTCGGTCTGGATGTACCACCGCTTATCGTCGCGATGCCAAATGCCGGTTCCGAAGCCGCCGTTCGCACCAAAGAACCACGAAACAATCTCACCAGTCTGCGGATTGCGGCCAATCACTTGCAGGCCGCTCGGATACTTTGCCGCATCGCCTTGGGTCTTGATTTCCAACCGCAGAAAATTCTTATTCGCCATCCACTGGCAGCTGAAGCTGATCTTCGCTTCCGCCGACACCGCTTTCCAATCGCCGACCATCCATTCGACTTCCTTCAAATCCTTTTCGAACTCAATCGTCGGAGAATCCGAGTCCGTCACGCTGACCATCAACCATTTGCCGTCCGGTTGCTTCACGTGAATCGCCGTGTAATCGCTCGAACTCGGCGGCCCGTTCTTGCTCTCGCTGACCGCCGCCGTTCCCTTTTCAATAGCCACCGTCGGCGCCAGCACTTGGATCGAGTTGATCTTCACGGTCATCTTCGATCCCGTGTGGACCTTGAAGAACTCGGCGTACATTTTCGCGATCGTATCGCGACCTTTGACCGTGTCTTTGCCGATGCTGTACTCGCCGTCTTTGGTCCACTGAGCGGCGATCGTATCGGCGTCGCCACGGTCGTACGCATCCGTAAATTCCTTCGCAGATTTCCGAATCGCATCCTCGACGCCCGTGTTATCGGCAGCGAATGCAAAATTGGAATGAGCAAACGCGACCAGAAAAATCGCGACGACTTCGAATAACAATCGTTTCATTGATGTGTGCCGTTGTCGGGACCGTGGCAAAATACTCAATCGTGCTGCTATGATATTGGCGTATGACGTTGCATGTGCGGCCGGCATTCGCATACCTCTGCGCATTATCGACCGCGCAGCCGCTGATTGCGACCGAGTTGATAATGCGAGCCGAAACTTCAGCACAATGAAGAGAGATGACTCCGCATTGCTGCTGTAGGTGCGCAACTTCAAGTTGCAGCGACGGCGTTCCGACGAGCCTCTGCGCCTTGCAGATCGCGCTCGAACGAGCGAGACGGCTCTGAAAGTAATTACAGCACGATTTTAACGCCGTCAAAACGCCGCAGCAATGGTTGCACTGAAACTTCATAAAGAAATATGGCCATCATTGAAGAGTTAGTTTCTTTGCCCACGCCGGCCTTGGTGATCGACGCCGCCAAGGTGCGCGCCAATATCGATCGGCTTGCCGACTACGCAGCCGCGCGTGGGATCAAGATTCGCCCACACACAAAAACACATAAGCTCCGTCGCCTTGCCCACATGCAGCTCGATGCGGGCGCGGTCGGCATCGCCGTCGCCAAGGTCACCGAAGCGGAAGCCATCTCCGACCCCGAACAAGATGTGTTCGTCGCCTACCCACCCATCGGAGAGGGCCGCGCCGACCGCCTCGCCGCTCTCGCTC
This sequence comes from Lacipirellulaceae bacterium, assembly GCA_036271295.1. Classification (GTDB taxonomy): domain Bacteria; phylum Planctomycetota; class Planctomycetia; order Pirellulales; family Lacipirellulaceae; genus JABDGM01. Next base: position 3,208 of record DATBAY010000482.1, read on the forward strand.
GCGACCGCATCATGCGCGCGGCCGTCGATTCACTCGCCGCGATCGAGGCAACCGCAGCCGCCTCCAAAGCCGCCGGCACCACGGTTGGCTTGCTCGTCGATCTGGATGTCGGCCTCGGCCGCACCGGCGTTCCGACACCTGCCGATACACTGACACTCGCTCAAGCCATCGATCGCGACCCGCATTTGCGGCTCGACGGCCTCATGATCTACCCGGGCCAGGTGTGGAGCAAACCTAACGAACAATCCGCCGAGCTAAAAGCTGTCGACGACCTTATCGTCGAAACGCTTGCTTTGTGGGCGAAGCACGGCCTGCGAGCCGCCATCATTTCCGGCGGTTCGACGCCAACCGCGTATCAAACGCACCTCACGCCCCACGTCACGGAAATGCGCCCCGGTACTTACGTGTTCAACGACATGAACACCGTGCGCCCCGGTTTCGCCTCGATTGACGATTGCGCCGCCCGCGTCGTCGCCACCGTCATCAGCGACGCCGTGCCCGGCCAGGTCGTCGTCGACGCCGGCTCCAAGACGCTCGCCCGCGACGCCTCATCAGTTCCCGACGGTGGCTTCGGCCACGTCGTTGAGTACCCGCAAGCACGCATCAAACAACTGTCCGAAGAACACGGCCAGGTCGATGTCCGCGCCTGCGACCCTCGCCCCCAGCTCGGCGAGCGCGTCACGATCATCCCAAATCACATCTGCCCGTGCGTCAATCTTCACGCCGCCGTCTGGTGGCGCGAACCTGGCCAACCGCTGGAGCAAATCCCCGTCGACGCCCGCGGCTGCATCCGCTGACTCGCCGGGAGGGCAAGGCTCCCGCCGAGCCGCGCGTCTTGGTAGGTCCGTTCTGCCGGAAGGGACCTGAGCGATTCTCGACGCAACCGAGTTTCAGATCCCGCTCGGCAAGCGGGACCTACTTTTCGGGCGAAGCCCGCCGAGCCGCCTCAGAAGAGGTCTTCCCTAATCTTCGCATTCACTAACGCGGCGTGGTATTCTTCCTCGCTATTGACGTTCACGAGCGAACGCAACTCTGCGTCAATTGTGCGCAGCTCCTCCATGGAAACGCGCTGCACATCAATCGCATCGATAAGGTCTCGGACCCGATGCTGTCCGCATTCCAAACAGCTTTCAATTCGCGACAAAACCACCGGCCGATACACGGCCGCCAACGGGTAGTAACGCGCTTGATCGACCGGAACCGCCGCCTCATGGTGTCCTAGCAGGTCGAACATACGCTCGACGAATCGCGGTTGCAAAAATGGCGCATCACAGGCCGTCACGAAGAGCGCATCCACAGCATTAGATGAATAGGCGCGCAGGCCAGTTGCCATCCCGGCGAGCGGTCCTTGAAAAGCGACCGAATCGCGCGCCACCTGCAACCCGGCGGGCAAGGTCGGGAGCGCCTGATCGGCTGCCGCGACCACGACGATGTTATTCCGTGACACCACTTTTTCGATAAGCCGTACCACCCGCTGCATCATCACCTCATTGCCGAAAGGCAGCAACGCCTTGTCGTGCCCCATTCGGCTCGACTTGCCGCCGCAAAGAATGATGGCTCCTTTGCGCATAAGCGGAGTTACGCTTTCAACTGAGATGCGATCCCGTTCAGCACTTCCTCATCCGTCGGATACTCGGCCGACAGTATCTTCCGCAGCGGAATGCTCACGCCATCCATCCGATACGCTGTTCCCGCCGCATGAATTCCATAGATGGCCGTCGTAAAGCTCACGGTTGCAGCGAACCCCGGGTCCGCGTACGGATAATCCAATGCAATTGTCGGCAGCTGTTGCAATCTGTCCGTTGCCGCGGGTGAAAGTAGCTGCACGCTGTCGCTTCCAACTAACACGCAAGAATCCACTTCACCGCGTTCCAGCAGCACGTTGGCCGAAAACGCCTGCGGATCAAAACGCGGATAACCCAGCGCGAAATTTACGGCGAAGGGAAAACCTGTCTGCCAGGTCAGCACGTTCTCCGCGCCCGTCGGCCTTCCCAAAACATGCACCGTAAACCGTGTGAACGCGTTCAGCTCTCTCGTGAGCATGAATAGCGCTTCCGTGGCGTCGCCGCGCGCCTGACTGTTCGCCCCGCCCAAAAACAATGCGCCATACTTGCAATCTTTCAGCTGTTGGGCGAGCCGCTTCAATTGCGAAAGTAACTCTGAAGAAAGCGTTGTCTCGCTAGCCTCTTCTCCGCGAACCAATCTCTTCAGCGATTCGACAACTACCGTTTCGTCGACTGAAGCGATCTTTAAAAACGTATCTGCCCGCTCGCTCGTTTCAGTCGACGCGACATCGACGACAACAATAGTCCGGTCCGCCTTCCCGCGCGGCACGAACAGCCCTGGCGGCTCGACGCTGTATCGCTCCAGATGCCGCGGATGCGTGACCACGGGGTTCGCACGCCAAAAAACTACTAAGTCTGCCCGGTTCCGTACTTCCCCCAGCGTGCACGTCGATTGGCCGAGTTTCTGAAACGCCATCGCCGCTTCCGGCTTGGTAGAGGTCACCGTATCAACCGTCCCGCCAATTTGTTCCGCGAGCGCCACCGCCGCCCGATGCCCCGCCGTACTCCCGCGCGCGAGTCCCCAAACAAGCGGCGACTTACTCCCACGCAATATCTCGACCGCATGCTGCACCGCCTCATCAAACGCTGTTGGCTTCCCGTCCACCGTTGCGGCCGGCCGCCGGGAAGGCTGCGACAAACTTGCAAACCACGGTTCCGATAATGCGCACACCCCGCGTGCTTGCGTTATGCAATCATCTGCGACGTCAACTTGCAGATCATCACACACACACCCGCAAACGGTGCACGCTACGTCTGTGAATGTTCGCTGCATGTGCGTCTCAATTTCGCCTGGCCCGGACCGCGCTGATTCAAATTGCTGAATCGGCTGGCCACAACTATCATCGTACATCTAGCTAACTCGATTCGATAGCGAAGCCGCTGCTCGCGACGTATTCGGCAACACGCAATGACCGATCTCACTAAAATCTCGCAAGGCGCCGTCTACGATCCTGCCAACGGCATCGACGGCCAAGTCCGCGATCTCTGGATTGCTAACGGAAAAATCGTCGCGGCGCCGACTGATCCTTCGCTCCGCCCGACGCGAGTCATCGACGCCCGCGGCCTCGTCGTCATGCCGGGCGGGGTCGACATGCACTGTCACATCGCCGGCCCCAAAGTAAATGTCGCTCGCAAGCTGCGGCCCGACGACAAGGTCGGGCAAAAAGACGTTCTATCGCGCACCGCAAACACGCGGAGCGGCACCCTCGGCAGCGTCCCCAGCACATTCGCCACCGGCTACAAGTACGCCGGCATGGGTTACACGACCGCGTTCGACGCCGCCATCCCGCCGCTCGGTGCACGTCATGCCCACGAAGAATTTGCTGACACGCCCTGCGTCGACAAAGGCTTCTACGTCCTGATGGGCAACAATCACTACGTCATGCGCTGCGTCGAGCGCAACGAACCGCATAAGCTGCGCGCGTTCATCGCCTGGTTGCTCGCTTCAACAAAAGGTTACGCCCCGAAACTCGTGAACCCCGGCGGCGTCGAAGTCTGGAAAAGCCTCCGCGGCGGCAACGTCCACGGCCTCGACGACACTGTTCCCCACTTCAATATCACGCCGCGTCAAATCATCTCAAGCGTCGCCGCCGCGACTAACGACCTCCGCCTGCCCCACCCCGTTCACCTCCATTGCAACAACCTCGGCATGCCCGGCAACTGGCACACCACGCTCGAAACAATGGAGGCCCTCGACGGTCACCGCGCCCACCTCACGCACATCCAATTCCACAGCTACGGCGGAGGGGAAGGCGACGAAAACACCTTCAACAGCAAAACGCAACATCTCGCCGACTACATCAACACCCACTCGAATCTCTCGGTCGACGTCGGCCAGGTCATGTTCGGCGACACTACGAGCATGACCGGCGACAGCCCCGTCGGCTACTTTCTGTCGAACATCTTCAAGAGTAAGTGGTACAGCAACGATGTTGAAATGGAAGCCGGCTGCGGCGTCGCCCCCATCAAATACCGCAATAAATCGCTCGTCCACGCCCTCCAATGGGCGATCGGCCTCGAGTGGTATCTGCTCGTCGACGACCCGTGGCGCGTCGTCATGAGCACTGATCACCCCAATGGCGGCTCCTTCCTCGCCTACCCGCACATCATCCGCCTCTTAATGGACCGCACCTACCGCCGCGACCTCCTCAAAAAATGCCCCGCCCAAGTGACGGAGCGCAGCACACTCGCCGATCTCGACCGTGAATACACGCTCAACGAAATCGCCATCATCACCCGCGCCGGCCCAGCCCGCCTCCTCGGCCTCAAAAACAAAGGCCACCTCGGCATCGGCGCCGATGCCGACATCACGATCTACACGCCGAACGAAAACCAGGAAACGATGTTCGCGCTACCACGCCTGGTAATCAAATCCGGCCAAATCATCGTCGACCAAGGCGACCTCCGCGATCCACTCATCGGCAAGACATTGCACGTCGCCCCCGATTACGATCGCGATGTCGTGCCCGATATCCGCGATTGGTTCGAGTCCTGCTACTCAATCCAATGGGCGAACTACGCGGTCGAAGACCGCTACCTTGCCGACCGCGAGATCACTAACGTCGACTAGCCCACGACATCGCGCTCGCTCCACCTCAAATTCCTTCCGGCTCCCTCCCCCGTCGCGGGGAGAGTTGGGGAGGGGGGAAGCGCGCGACATCAACCCTTGCTCGGTCGCCACAAAAACCGCACTCCCAGTCCCAACAATATCAGCGCCCCACCGGCCACGGTCCACCATGCCGGCTTATTTCCCCAGGCCAAAAACACCCACACCGGATTCAAGAGCGGCTCGATCAATCCAATCGCCGTCGCCTCATGGCCGGGAATCCGCTTCAAGCTGTAAGCAAACAACGCGTACGGCAGGCCCATCTGCAGCACGCCAAAGGCCGCCAGCACGACCCACTGAATCCCACTCGGTAGCGCCACGCCGCCAAACGCAAACGGCGCCAGCGCAACGACGGTCACTAGATGGTTGAGCGCCGCCAGCCACACCGAATCAAACCCGCGAAGTTGCCGCAGCGATAACACGACGCCCGCGTAAAAAAAGCTCGAAGCCAACGCCCAGGCCACCGCCTCGAGCGACGCTCCGCGGGATTCAAAAAACACAATCACGCCGATTCCAAGCGCCGCGCACGCCACCATCACCCAATCGCGCCAAACTGCGTGCTCGCCGAACACGAACACGCCCACCAGCAACACCCACACCGGCGCCGTGCACTGCAACCAAATCGCATTCGCCGCCGACCCCTTCACCATCGCAGTGAGGTACGTGTAATTCATCCCCACGAACAGCACGGTCATCGGCACGAGCCGCCACGACCAACTCGGCCGACGCACAAGCGGACACAG
>DATBAY010000483.1:0-15802 GCA_036271295.1 Lacipirellulaceae bacterium
GTGACCATTGGCTCATTCGCCGACGTAACCCAAAAGCTGCCCGACGGCCGTGTGGTTGTGATTCCGCAAGTACAGAAGATCGTCCAAACTTTCGACGCCAGCTACGACACGCCAGCGGATCCGCTCACCGGCATCGGCAACGATGCGGCCACGCGCCAACGTGTCGCAGAGCAAGAACAACAAGTCTCCATGCAGCTCGGCAGCAAACAGGCTCAAGTCGTTGCCGGCATGAATCCAAAGCACGTTAAAATCATGCGCGGCAAAGGCAAAAACGCGAAGCTCGATCGCATCATTCCGATGGATGTTCATCCCGAGGCGATCGACGTCCCCAGGCACAGCATCTCGAGCGCTTACGCCGGTTAGCGCCGATTTCGGGTTGCGGATTTCGGATTGCGGATTAAGCTGCTGACAACATTTGCGGCAAATCCAACAACCGAACCGCCGAGCCCGCCGTTGTCTGCCTCGCCCGAATTCACGCTCGTCATCGGCACGCACAATCGCAAGAAAGGAGCGGAACTGGCGGAATTGCTCGCACCGCACGGCCTCCGCGTTCAGACGCTCAGCGACTTCCCGAATGCGATCGAAGTCGTCGAAGACGGTGATTCCTTCGCCGCCAACGCCGCTCTCAAAGCCACACAGCAAGCCATGCATTTGAAGCACTGGGTACTCGCCGACGACAGCGGGCTGGCGGTCGACGCGCTCCGCGGGGCCCCCGGCATTTACTCCGCGCGCTACGCCGGCCCCAACGCGACAGACGATGCCAACAACGCCAAGCTAATCGCCGAACTTGCCAACACGCCGCTCGAAAAACGCACCGCCCATTACGTCTGCCACGTGACTCTCGCCGACCCCACCGGAGCTATTCGCGCCGAAAGCCACGACGAGTGCCACGGACGCATTCTCACGAAGCCTTCCGGAACAAATGGCTTCGGCTACGACCCGCTCTTCGAAGTGATCGAATACCACCGCACGTTCGGCGAGCTCGGCCCTGCTGTAAAACGCGCGATCAGCCATCGCTCGCGAGCCCTGCGTGCGATCCTGCCGCAAATCGTGGCCCTCAGCAGGGTCTCTCTCGGCCAATAGCAGCCGGCCCAATAGCAGCCGGCCCAATAGCAGCCGGCCATGTGGCTCACTAAACTATAAGAGCCTGGACGGTGCAAATGATCGCCGATCCAGGCTCAATGAGAGAGGAGAAATGAATACGCGAAACATACTTCAATCCCGAGTTTGCCGCAAGAACTTTGCTCACGTCTGTGGATATTCTTCACGGCAAATCTGGCGATATGCATCGACCGCGTTAGTTTGGGCAATGCTGGCCAGCCCAATCCCAAGCTTAGCCGCGGAGTCGGCAACGCCTGCGGAATGGGTGAAAGTGAATATGAGCTCGCTGGTGGAGCTCTATCGCCATCTACACCAAACCCCTGAGTTGTCGCTCAAGGAAAAAGAAACCTCGGCCCGAATGGCCAAAGAGCTCACAGACCTCGGCATCGACGTGACAACGAACGTTGGCGGCTATGGCGTCGTCGGCGTCCTCAAAAACGGCTCCGGCAAAGTCTTGCTCCTACGATCGGATATGGACGCGCTCCCCGTTGCCGAGCAAACCGGGCTGCCCTACGCCTCGAAAGTTCACACCGAAGACGCCCATGGCGCAACCGTCGGCGTCATGCACGCGTGCGGTCACGATGTGCACATGACCAACCTCGTCGGCGTTGCACAGTATCTGGCGAGCCATCGTGATAAATGGTCTGGCACTCTCGTCTTCGTTTTCCAACCCGCCGAAGAGATCGGCGGCGGCGCCGAGGCGATGATCAAAGACGGTATCTTCGCGCGGTTCCCGCGCCCCGACTTTGCCGTCGCCTTTCACGATTCCGCCGATGTGCCAACCGGCGAAATGAACTATTTTCCCGGTTACGCGCTTGCCAATGTCGACAGCGTTGACATCGTGATTAAAGGTCGCGGCGGCCACGGGGCGAGCCCGGAAACCACCATCGACCCCATCGTGATTGCCGCCAAGCTGGTGCTCGATTTGCAAACGATCGTGAGCCGCGAAATAAAGCCTATCGACCCGGCCGTCGTGACGGTCGGGTCGATCCACGCCGGCACGAAACACAACATCATTTCGGATGAGTGCCGCCTGCAACTCACCCTTCGCAGCCTCTCACCACAAGTTCGCAAGCAGTTGCAAGACGCCGTCCGCCGCAAAGCGCTGGCCGCTGCAGCAAGCGCCGGCGCGCCAGAACCTACCGTCGAAATTTCCGAAGGCACACCCGCCCTTTTCAACGATCCGCAATTGACGAAACGCCTGGCTACCGCGCTGAAAAACCAATTTGGCGACGACAAAATCAAGGAAGGCGAACCAGTCATGGGCGGCGAAGATTTCGGCCGCTTCGGTTCGACTGGCGTACCACTTTGCATGCTGCGATTGGGCGCGGTCAACCAAAAGCGACTGGACGAGTTCGCGGCCAAACACGTGCCGCCCAGCTCATTGCACTCGCCGTTGTTTTACCCAGACATCGAAGAAACGCTCACGCTGGGCGTGCCGGCGATGGTCGCGTGCGTCACCGAGCTGCTGCCGAAAAAGTAGCCGCGTCCAGTTGTTGTTGCCATGGCATTATCCCGGCGAAGGCTGATCCTCGGAGCATGGCTGCTCGGTTACGTGGCACTCGTGGCCGCGATCGTTATCACCATGTTTCACGAGCGGACTTCTGTCCTCAACGAATACTCAACCCAGCCAGAGCGCGCTGCGTGGCGAAATTGGCGCGAAGACGAGAAACAGCGCCAGACAAACCCCGGCCCCGTCATTCGAAAGGTTCCCAAAAGCGAAGAGCCGCCCGCCCTCGTCCTGATGCGCGACTATTTCAAAATTTCGCTCTTCGGGGCCACGTTCTTCACGTCGCTCTTGTACTGGATCATGGCGTGGTTCGTTACCGGTGCCTTTAGTACATCTACCAAGTGACCAATTTCTGTCATGGGTTCAACCATTCGCAGCCCGACCTCGACCAGCGAGCCACATTCCCTCGCGTCCGGCTCGCTGCGCTGGCGAACCTGGCCGCTTGTCGATTGGATCGCATGGTCATGGATGCTCCCGGTTGGAATTATCCTCTTAGGCCTGTTCGTTTTCTGGCAAGGCGGCGGCCTCCCACTCGCGATCGCAGCGATGATCGTCGCGGCGATTTCCGTCTGGCCGATGTGGCTGCCAACAAACTTTGAAGTCACATCGCTGGGGCTGCGCCGCAAAACCCCGCAACGAATTCGACTCATTCCCTGGACCGCGATTCGCGCCTACCAGCTGCGGACGACCGGCGTCATGTTATTTCAGCAACCCGAACCTTCAACGCGAGATGTGCTCAGCGGTCTGTTCGTGCCTTATCCGCAAGATGCCGACGAACTGGTCGTCGCGCTCAGGCTCTACGTTCCGCATGCGACCGAGTTGCCGCGATAGGCGGAAAACACGCGTCACAGAATCAACTCCGGCGTGATGCCAGCTTCGGATCGAGCGCGTCCCGTAATCCATCGCCCAAGAAGTTGAGCGCGTAGAGCGTCACGCCCAAAGCGGCGCTCGGATACACGATCAACCACCAATAGATTTTGATCGGCGTAATTACTTTGATGCCTTCGTTCGCGAGCAACCCCCACGACACATCGGGCGGCTCAACGCCGAGCCCGAGAAACGACAGGAACGCCTCGAACAGCATGACGCGCGGAATCGTGAGCGTCAGATACACAATCACGACGCTCAACAAATTCGGCAGAATGTGGAGCGCAATAATTCGCGACTGGCTCGCCCCCAACGCCTTCGCCGATTCGATGAACGGCTCAGTACGCAGCGATATCACCTGCCCGCGCACGACGCGGGCCATCGTCAGCCAATAAATGGCGCCCACGACAAAGTAAAAAATCGTGATGCGATCGATTCCCATATCTTGCAGCCGCGACTTGATCTTCTCGTCGCTGAGCACCGTGATGATGAAAATCACGACGAAGATAAATGGAATCGAATACAGGATGTCCACGAACCGCATCATGACCTCGTCGAGCCACCCGCCGACGTAGCCCGACACCGCGCCGTACGTCACACCGATCAGCAACGAAACAAGCGTCGCTACGATGCCCACCACGATCGAAATGCGTGCCCCCCAAAACACTCGCGAAAGCAGATCGCGGCCAAACTCATCACGCCCAGCCAACGATGTCAGGTTGATATCGCCGAACACGTGCGATCGCGCGCGGATCATCCAACGACTGACGGCGCCCACCGTCGGATACCCGGCATCACGGTAGGGCCGGAGCAAGATATTCTCCATTTCCATTTTGATCTTATTGGCATCGCCCTTATCCGCTGAATCGAGCTTTTGCCGGAGCTCCGCGATTCGATTCTGCGACTCTTCCACCTCCTTCCAATCGAAGTCGAACGTCTTTTCGAACAACGGCGAGAACTTCGGCGGCTCGTATTGCAGATTCGTATGATGCTTATCCGGCGGCGCCAGCGGCAGCAGCGGCGTGAAAACTGCCAATACCCCAATCGTGATCAGAGTCCCCAGGCACAGCATCGCCATGCGATTTCTACGCAGCCGGCGCCAAGCATCGCGCCCCAGCGACACCCCACTTGCAGATTGCTCGGCAGCCGTGGAGAGAGTGATCGATAAATCTTCGGGCTGCGACATTTTTCCGCGCGACGCACTTTCTGGTGAGAACTACTTCAACTCGACCCGCGGATCCAAAATCCCATACGACAGATCGACAATAAAATTCATCGTGTAAAGCAATACGGTATAGAGCAGCACGAGCCCCATCGCGAGCGTGAGATCGCGCTGCAACGCTGCCTGCACGAAGTGCCATCCAAGCCCGGGTATCGCGAAGATTTTCTCGATCACCACGGAGCCCGTAAGAATGCCTGCGACCGCGGGGCCCAAATACGAAACGACAGGCAACAGCGCCGTCGGCAGCGCATGCCGCAGCGCAACCATTAGCTCACTCAGCCCTTTCGCCTTCGCCGTGCGAACATAGTCTTGCGACAACGCGTCGAGCATGCCTGTTCGTGTGATCCGTGCGATCTCCGCCGCATACGCCAGCCCTAAGCAAATGGATGGCAACACCAACTGCCGCAGCGTTCCCCAGCCCGCCGCCGGGAAGATCGGAATCACAAACACAAACAACATGATCGCGAGCCCAGCGACAACGAAGCTCGGCACCGCGATACCAATCGTAGCCAACGACATCAGCGTGAAATCGGCAAATGAGCCGCGATAAAGCGCGGAGACAATGCCCGCACTCAACCCCAGCACAATGGCGAAGAACAGCGCAAGAATCCCCAGCGAAGCCGATACGGGCAGCCCTTCTTTGATCACCTGGTTCACGCTGTAATCCTGCAGCCGGCTGCTCATTCCGAGGTCACCCGTCAAATCGCGGCTGAGATCAAACGCGTACTGTTCGTACCACGGCAAATCGAGTCGGTAACGATGTTTGAAATTCGCTTCGATCTCCGGCGGCAAGTTTCTTTCGGCCGAGTACGGACCGCCCGGAACGGCGAACATCAACAGAAAAGACACCGTGAAAACAACCCACAACGTAACTACCAGCCCCAATAACCGGCGAACGAAAAACCACGTCACTTTACCGGCTCCATGTATTCGTTGGGGCGTGGGTCATCGTTTTTTACGCTGCGATCGATCCAAATATCGCGAATCGGGTGGACGTCTTGCAAGGTATTGTAAAAACCTCGCACCCACGGGCGAACCATGTTCCGTGACACATAGAAGTAGACCGGAATAATAGGCTGCTCGTCCATCAGCATTCGCTCGGACTTTTCCAACAGCTGCATCCGCTTGGTCTGGTCGAGTTCCTTCGCCGCGTCGGATATCAACTTGTCATATTCCGCGTTGGCGAAGCCCGTGTTGTTGTTCTCGCCGCCAGTGACGAACATATCCGCGTACGTGTTCGGGTCCATGTAGTCGCCCACCCACGCCCGGCGAGCCACCGTGAACTTCAGTTGTTGGATCGAATCCTGGTACGATCCCCATTCCTCGTTTCGCAGCGTTGCCGTGATCCCCAAATTGTTTTGCCACTGCTTCCGAATGAGTTCCGCAATCGCCTGGTGCGCCTGGTCGGTGTTGTACAGGATTTCGATTCGAGGAAAGCCCTGCCCTTCCGGAAAGCCCGCGTCGGCCAGCAGTTTTCGAGCCGCCGCCGGATCAAACGGCTTGCATTCCTGCTTGTGATAGCCGGGCATCGACGGCGGCACCAAGCTGTAGGCCGGTATCTCGCCAGCGCCCGTCGCCACGCGCGTGATCTCTTCGCGGTCCATCGCCATCGACAGCGCCTGCCGCACGCGCTTGTCATCCAACGGCGGCCGCGTCGTGTTCAGCAAAAAATAATACGTCGTCAACTGCGGCGCCGGATTGAGATCATTCCGCGGCTCCTTGAGCAGCTCCCGCAGCACTTCGGCCGGCGGCACCGTATCCCAATCGACCATCCCGGTCATGTACAGGTTAAACGCCGTCGTCCGGTCGTCGACCGAAAGCGCATCGACGACATTCAACTTCACGTTACTGCGATCCCAGTAGGTATCGCTGCGCGCGAGCCGCACGCGATCGCGAAGCCGCCGCGCGACCATGCGGAACGGCCCGTTCGTCACGATATTCTTGGGCTTTATCCAATCCGGCGAACCGTATTTCTCGACACACGTTCGATTCACTGGCGCGAACGGGTAGTACGCCAGCAGATCAAGAAAATAAGGCGTCGGATTCGTTATCCGAAGTTCGAGCGTGTAGTCGTCAATCACCTTCACGCCGACTTCGCGGAAGTCGAGCAACACTTGCCGACATCGCTCGACATTCTTCGGCACAGAATCGGTTGCCTCCGCAACCTTGAATCGCCCCTCCTTGCCGGCGACATCCACAACAAAGATATCCTGCTTCGGCTCATCGTCGCCGCCCTTCTCTGCGCTCGAATTCGATTTCGTCCCGCTCGACTCTTTGTGAACAAGTTTGCCGAGAAGCAACTTTCCGCGAACCGTGTTGGCGACACCCGGCTCCTGATTCAGTTCAACTTCAACGCGATCACCCGTCGCAAGTTCGCTCGCCACCGTATACTTCTTCCCGTTGACCAGATACCATCCCTCGTACGCGTAACGCGAGAAAGTGAGCGGATCTAACAGCCGCCGAATGGAATACTCGAAATCGTGGGCCGTCACCGGCTCGCCATTCGACCAGCGAGCATTCTTGCGAAGCTGAAACGTATACACCCGGCCGTCATCCGAAATCTCCCACTTCTCCGCCGCACCCGCGGCAAAGTGCGTATCTTTCGGACTCTGACGCCCCAGCCCTTCGAACAGCGAAGTAATAATCCGCATTTCCGGCTGCCCCGTCGCCAGGGCCGGATCTACGGTCGCCACCTCCGTTTCATTCGTGAACGAAAAATCCGCCGGCGGCAACCGACTCCCATACACGGCCCAACCCACCGCCGCCAAACCAGCGACAAACATCAAAATGAGAAATAACGTGCGACCGAACATGAAAGTAATTTAACGGGACAAGGTGCGAATGGCCAACTACAATTCGATACGCATGATGTAAAGTTTGGATCATGTAAGCGTAATAGATATGCCCGATTTCGTTCACGAACGCCACAAACCACCACGCGAGCTCTCCCGGCCGCGCGAAATCGTGGTCGTTTGCGCGCCGCTGCGGAGCAACATTAACTTGTCGCGAATTGCTCGCGCCGCCGGTTGCTGCGGTATTACGCGGCTTATTTGCTGTGGCCCTGGTCGGCTCGATCGTAAAATCGCCCGCGACGCCGCCGACACGCTACAAATAGAATCGCACCGAACACTGGAGCCGGTGTTAAAGAAGCTGCGGGAAGAAAACTACCGCCTCGTCGGTTTGGAGCAAACCAGCAATTCTCACGATCTGCACCACTTTAAGTTCGCCCACCGCACGGCGCTGGTCATCGGTAACGAACGCACCGGTCTGACGGACAATGCCCTGGCTCTTCTCGATGAGGTGGTCGAAATCCCCATCTGGGGTCTGCCGTTCAGCTACAATGTCGCGACAGCAACCGCGATGGCCCTGTACGAATATTGCCGCCAGTATCCCGAAGGGTAAGGACGCTATTTTGCAGTCGATCGCGGCGCCACAATCGTCCGCCCCACAATCCCGCCGCGCAAAATCTTCGCCACGCGATCCGGCAATTCGTCAAACGTTATCTCGTCAGCGATCTCATCAAGCTGCGACAACCGCCACGGCCCCGACAACTTCTCCCACATCTGCATTCGTTCCGGCCGCGGGCACTTCGCCGAATCAATGCCCGCGAGTGTGATGCCCCGCAGAATGAATGGATACACCGACGTGTTGAAGTTCACACCTGCCACAAGTCCACAGGCCGCGACGCATCCGCGGTAGTCGACGGCACGCAACAGCGTGGCAAGTGGATTCCCGCCAACCGTATCTACCGCAGCAGCCCACCGCGCCGCTAGCAGCTGCCGGTCGGTTTTGTCATCGACATCGTCGCGACCAAGCAACTTCTTCGCGCCGAGTTTCCGCAGCCAATCATGATGCTCCGCCTTGCCGGTCACCGCTTCCACTTCGTACCCAAGCTTCGCGAGGATCGCGACCGAAAGCGAACCCACGCCGCCGGTCGCGCCAGTCACAACCACCGATCCGTGGTCAGGCCCAATCCCGCGATCGACGATCGCCGTCACACACTGCGCCGCTGTAAATCCCGCCGTGCCGTAAATCATCGCGTCGCGAACCGTGAGACCGCGGGGCAACGGCACGATCCAATCCGCCGGCACACGCACGAACGCCGAAAAACCGCCCCATTGGCTGGCACCGAGATCGTATCCGGTCACGAGCACGTCATCACCTGGCTTGAACTGCGGCGACGAACTTTCTGCAACGACGCCAGCACAATCAATTCCCGGAATGTGCGGCAACGACCGAACAACGCCCGGATGCGCCTGCGTTGCGAGCGCGTCCTTGTAGTTCAGCGACGAATAGGCCACGCGAATCAAGACATCGCCGGCCGGCAAATCGCCGACGGTGATCCGCTCGGCCTTGGCCGAAACGTTGCCGTCCTCCCCCTTCCGAACCATGTAGCAGGGAAACGAATCCGCGACGATCATTTCGCCCCCGCTGTTTTCAGCTCGATGGGCAACTCATCGATCTTCGCCGCGAGAATGAAGTCATTCTCCGACAGACCGCCAATGGCGTGCGTCCATAACTCGACGGAAACGTTGCGGTAACCCTCAATATGTAAATCAGGATGATGCCCATCCGCTTCCGCCAGCTCCGCACAGCGATTGAAAAACTCCATCCCCGCCATAAAGTTCTTCACGACCCAATCCTTGCGAATACGCTTACCGTCATGCGTGATTCGCCAACCTTGCAGTTGCTTCAACTGCTCGCGCGCCTCTTCCGCCGAATACGGTTTAACACCGCCCTCGCACGGTTTGCACTTCTTTTGAACCAATTCCTCCTGCGACTGAACCGCCATGACGACACCTCCAATCAGAAATCGTGTACGACCGCTGCGCGCCTAAATTATCGGCCGAAACCGCAGGCCGTCAAACGCCCGACGACTGTCCTACGCCAAAGATTGCGCTCACATTCCACAAACATGGCAGACGGCGGCTATCAGAAAGCCGACGAAGATCGTAACGCACGACGCCGCAATGACAAAGCTTCGTGGCAAAAACACGCACACCAGCGTTGCCAAAGAACACACGCCGAGGTATGTGTTGACCGAAACACTTTCAAAATTGCCCCACAGCCGCGAGCAAAAGAACGCCGCAAACGCTAGTGCGGCCGCACTGCGACGACCAAATGCCACCGCCAACGTACGATGCCCGACTGCGCGATCGGCGTCGTAGTCCGCCGCCGTCGCCAGCGCGTGAACGCCCGCTACGCACAGCGCGAGCAAGTAATAGCGCACCGGCATGTAGCGCGGATCGCCGCCGAGGCTGTATCCCATCATCAGCGGAAATAAAAAGTATCCCAGTCCATTAGCCAGCGAATCGAGCGGCGGCCGCTCTTTCAACCGATACGGTGGCACCGAGTAAGCCCACGCCATGACGACGAGCGCCACCGTCGCCACGAAATTATCGCGATTCCGCGTCAACAGAGCGCTGAAAACCATCAGCGGCATCATCGCCGCACAGGCGCGAAATACCAACGACTGGTTATCCGGCGTTACCACCGCTCCCCAAATTGCCCGCCGCCGCGTGGACCGGCGATCCGAGTCATAGTCATAAATGTCATTCAGACCGCACCCGATGAGATTCATCGGAAAGGTGAGCAGAACTAGCTGCGCAACGACATTCGCATTCCACTGGGCGCACGCAGCCCGCAGCCCCAGGATGTATACGAGCGGCAGCACCGGCCACACAATTGGCCGACTCACCTGGATCAAAAACAGCAACTGGCTCGCAACGGATTCCATCACCGCCAGTGTGGCGGCGCGCTAGGTCGGAGAACAAGACAAAAATCCCACCACCAAAACAGAACGAGCGGGATAGCGTGAAAACGCCACCCCGCTCGAGCTAAACGAATTAAAGTTGACTTCGCAACCGGCGCTATGCGGCTTTCGATTTATCCATCGCTTGCTTGATCAGGCCGACAATCGCCGTGAGCACCACGCCGCCCACTGCTGACGCTCCGGCATTCACCGCAACCTGGCCGCCGGTGCCTGCGTTATTGCCGAGAATCATGGTGAGAAGCCCCATCATGCTGGCCAATTGCCCACCGCCAACACCGCCAATCGCCCCGGCAATGGTCTTCAACAAGGCGCTCATGTCGATATTCTTGAGCGCTGCGCCCACGGCGTTGCCGCCCACGGCGCCACTTATAAGTTGCACGATCAAAGGAATGAGCTGTTCCATAACCGATACTCCAAAAACGAGGAGAAACTGGAACGAAGAGAAGCCGCACTCGACTCGTTGGTCCGTCGCGGGAAGGGTGTGGCACTTACGTCAGTATAATCCAGCCCCGCCGAAGTCTATAGATCAGTCGGTTATTCCTCATCCCCCCTAATTTTGGCCAGAACGCTATAATCTTCGAGCGTTGTCGTGTCCCCAATCGTCTCCTTGCCGGCCGCAATATCCCGCAAAAGCCGCCGCATAATTTTTCCGCTCCGTGTCTTCGGCAGTGCGCCGGTAAACCGAATGTCATCCGGCTGAGCCAGCGCCCCAATCTCATGGCGCACATGTTTCTTCAATTCGTCGCGCAGTGCGTCGTTTGGGTCGCCGCTTTTTAGCGTGACGAAAACCGCAACAGCCTCGCCTTTCAAGTCATCGGGACGTCCAACGGCCGCCGCCTCTGCAACGTTCGGATGCGACACCAGTGCGCTTTCGATTTCTATCGTACTGAGCCGATGGCCAGAAACATTCAACACATCGTCGATGCGGCCCATAATCCAGTAATAGCCATCGTCGTCGACGCGCGCGTTGTCCCCAGCCAAATACATACCAGGCACTTTCGACCAATACACTTCTTTAAAGCGATCATCATCGCCCCAAATGCCGCGTAACATCCCTGGCCACGGATGAGTGATGACCAGCCACCCACCTTGATTTTTTGGCAACGGCTGACTGGTGTGCCCCACCACCGCCGGAATAATCCCAGGCAGCGGTTTCGTGCAGCTTCCGGGCTTCGTCGCAATCGCGCCAGGCAACGGGCTCATCATGATCCCGCCCGTTTCCGTCTGCCACCAGGTATCGACGATCGGGCAGCGTTCGCCGCCGATCACGCGGTGATACCACATCCACGCTTCAGGATTGATGCCCTCCCCCACCGTGCCCAACACCCGCAAGCTCGAAAGATCGTGCTTCGTAACGTGCTGATCGCCCCATTTAATGAACGCCCGAATCGCCGTCGGCGCCGTGTAAAAAATCGTGACCTTGTACTTTTCAATCAACTGCCAGAAGCGACTTTCATCCGGCGCGTTCGGGGCGCCTTCGTACATAAGAATTGTTGCGCCCGCCGAGAGCGGCCCATACACCACGTAACTATGCCCCGTCACCCAGCCGATATCCGCCGTGCACCAAAAGATGTCGTCGTCGCGATGGTCAAACACCCATTCGAACGTCTTCTTTACGAACAGGTTATAGCCCGCGGTCGTGTGCTTGATTCCTTTCGGCTTACCTGTCGATCCGCTCGTGTAGAGAATGTACAGCGGCGCTTCACTATCCAACGACGCAGCCGCGCAATCATCGGACGCCTTCTGCATCAACTCGTGCCACCAGAAATCGCGCCCCGCTTGCATTTCAACAACCGGGACGCCGCCCGCGTCGCCGGTGCTACCTCTGCGAAACACCACACACTTCTGCACTGTCGGACTCTTCGCCAGCGCTTCGTCGACCGTTTCCTTGAGCGGCAGCGCTTTGCCCCGCCGCCAACCATAGTCCGCGGTAATCTGTAGCTTCGCGGCCGCGTCGCGATTCCGATCCGCAATCGCCTCGGCCGAAAAGCCGGCGAAGATCACCGAATGAACTGCGCCAATGCGCGCACATGCGAGCATCGCGATCGCGAGCTCCGGCACCATCGGCATGTAAATCGAAACGCGATCGCCCTCCTGGATACCCAGCTGCTTCAAAACGTTTGCGAACTTGCACACCTCGCCGTGCAGCTCGGCGTACGTCAGCTGCCGCGTGTCGCCCGGCTCCCCTTCCCACAGAATCGCCGTGCGATCGCCGCGCCCGTTCGCCAAATGCGAATCAAGGCAGTTGTATGAAGCGTTCGTCTTTCCGCCTGCAAACCACTGCGCAAAAGGCTCTTCCCAAATGAGCGCCTCATCAAACGGCTTGAACCAATGAAGCTCTTCGCGCGCTAAATCAGCCCAGAATCTCGGCGGGTCCGCAGCCGCTTCGTCCCACAACGACTGATATTCAGCGAGCGACTTAACGCGCGCTCGACTCGCAAATTCCGCCGGCGGCGCAAAGAGCCGCTTCTCTTGCATCACCGAGTCCAGCCCGCCAGACGCCGCCATGAAAGTGTCCCTGTGAAGTAAACGACATGGGAGAATACACTCGCGATTTTACTGGACACCACCACAGTGTCAAACCGCGCGCCCTCGCCTCCGCCCGCCGTCTTATAAAAGTCAGCTGCGACGAAGCGCCAACCGGGCAAGCGTCGTCACTTTGTCGAACGCCTCGTGCATGTTGATCTTCGAAGTGCCCGCACGGCGTTGGTGAAAGGTGATCGGAATCTCCGCGAAAGTAGCTCCCCCACGATGCAACAGCCAAATGGTTTCTTCCAGATAGGAATACCCGATCGCTTGAATGCGCGATACATCGACCGAGCGCAGTGCCACGACGCGATACGCCCGGAAAGCGCCGCTCGCATCGTTAATCGGAAACCGCAGCACCGCGCGGCTCAACCCGTTCATGACCCGGCTCATGACGCGTCGAGCGAGCGGCCAGCCTTCGATCGCACCACCGCGGCAGTACCGCGACCCTATCGACACGTCGGCGGACGTCGTCGCGTCGACCAATTCCGGAAGATGCTGCGGATCATGACTCCAATCCGCGTCCATCGTCACAAGCACATCATACGAGTGATCGATGGCCCACCACATCGCCGCAATTGTTGCGGACCCCAGCCCTTGCTTGCCCGGGCGATGCAGACACTGCACATGCGAATCAGCAGCGGCCCGCTTGTCGCACCACTTGCCAGTTCCATCTGGCGAGTTGTCGTCGATGACCAAGACATCCGCCTCCGGCAAAACGCGGCGGATCTCATCGACTAGGGAAGGCAGATTCTCAATTTCATTGTACGTAGCCAGCGCGACAAGTACGCGTGGGTCTGCCATTAAAGAATTAACCACAGAGGACACAGAGAGCACGGAGAAGAAAAATCAATAAGTGATTTCGATCGATCGTTCAAACTACAAGTCGTCACAACGATTGCTATTCTACGCCAACAGTGACGGCAGTGTGAAACTCTTCTTCCTCTGTGCCCTGTGTGTCCTCCGCGGTCAATTCTTTTTCGACACGGAGCGATAGAACTCCACCGTCCGCTTTAAGCCTTCATTGAACCCAACGGTCGGCTCGTATTTCAGCAGCTTTCGCGCCACAGAAATGTCTGCCAGGCTGTCGCGAACGTCACCCACGCGAGCCGCCTCGAAATTGGGCTCGAGTTTCGTGCCCAGCGCTTTGTTGATTCCGCCGACCAACTGTAACAAGTCAAATGACTCGCCGCATGCAACGTTGATGGTCTTACCACCGACTCCCGCCGCATCGGCCGCAAGCAAGTTGCCGAGCACGATGTTGTCGATATATGTAAAATCCCGCGATTGCTTCCCATCCCCAAAAATAGTTGGCTGCTCACCAGCCAGCATCTCGGTGATGACCTTCGGAATCACGGCCGCGTATTGGCTCTTGGGATCCTGCCGTGGCCCGAACACGTTGAAGTACCGAATCGTTACGGTCTCGAGTCCGTAAGTTGCATAAAACGCCTGGCAATAGAACTCGCCCGCTACTTTCGCCGCCGCGTACGGTGACAACGGCGCCGGCAACAGTCCTTCATCCTTGGCCGGCTTCGCTTGGTCGCCGTACGCGCTGCTCGAACCGGCAAATACAATCCGCCGCACTTTTCCGCGGCGCGCCACATCGAGCAGCGTCACGGTCCCCGTCACGCACGATGCATTCGTGTCGAGCGGCGCATCCACGCTGCGCGGCACCGAAGCCAGCGCCGCCTGGTGGAATACGACCTCCACGTCGGCGAGCGCACGCTCCACATCGCGCGCGTTCACCAGGTCGCCTTCAATGAAATCAATCTTGCCTTCGAACGGCGCCAGGTTCTTGCGATGCCCGGTGCTCAGATTATCAAGCACCCGCACCCGATCGCCGCGCGCCACCAGCGCGCTCACGATATGCGATCCGATGAATCCCGCGCCGCCGGTAACTAAGTAGGAGCCCATCGTCCAAAAGATACATCACAGAGGGCTCAGCCGCTACGCAGCCGCGAAAACAAGTTGCGATATTCTTCCCGCCGAACGGGTGATTTCGGCGTAGGATTATCGTCTTCGACGATTAATACGGCCTCACCGTCTGCTGGCGAAATGTCGTCTGTCAATTCAACCTGCGGCGCCGCATCACGGCGCGTCCAAGACCGGCCGTCGTCGCGCGGCTGGGGCACATTCCATTCCCTCGAATGGCTTTCCGGCGCCGCTGGTCCCAAGTCGACCGCGCCCGACGTCGATTCGGGCACGATTGCAATTCGCAGCGGCGGCCAGTCCGCACCGTCATTCGAACTCCTGGGCATTTCGACCGCAGGCTTTTTCTTCGTATCGATTTCAAATTCGTCGAAGTCGGCGCCCAACATTCGCAGCGCCGCACTCGACTTGGGCGATGCCTCCAGCTCGCTCGCGACCGCGGGCGAAAGGGCGGACTGCACGAGAGAAGCAAACTCCGGATCGCGCCGGTTCTGAACGCGCGGCGCCTCGCGGCGGAACATGTCGTCCCAACTCGCGAAGGAATCGATCACGACTTCCTCTTCATCGAATTCTTCCGCAAACGGATTCGCCGTCACGCCGATGCAACCGCGCTCGGCCGCATTCTTTTCCGTTGGACTCGGCGGCGCACCGGTCGCAATGACGAACTCATCATCGGGGTCGTCTAACTCCGTCGATTCAATGTCGCTCAGGTCTTCCACGACCTCAACAACCAGCTTTTCTGCCGGCTTCGGTTCACTCTTGGAACTTAAATCTAACTGTCCGAATTCCACAACTTGCAAGGGCGCAGGCGGCGCGGTCGTCGGCGCCGGGGTATCCCAGGGCGCCGGCAACTGCTGAATATCGGCCCACGCGC
>DATBAY010000484.1:0-15282 GCA_036271295.1 Lacipirellulaceae bacterium
AAACGGCTTGTGGAAATATAAACACACCAAACACGGCGGACATGAAATACGGATATTCATAAAATCGCGCTGGCCGCACAATTCCCTTGCCAATCGTTGCGATGAGCAACACCGCAATGGCGATGAGTAAGAAGCCACTCATGTTCGCGGGTCGCTCTCCGCGCAGCGTCGAAACATGTCGCTATAGCTCGAGCGCAAGGATTGCCAATCGAATCGGCTGCGAACGCTGTTCCAGCGTTCTTCTTTCAACTCCAGGGCATCCGGATTTGATAAGATCTCGCCAATCGCACGGGCGAGTGTTCCCGGCAAGTTAAGATCTTCGAGCCGACCGGCGTCGCCCACGACAAACTCAATGACCGGATGCCGATGCCCGACCACTGGCAATCCATGCATCATTGCTTCCAACAGAACACGGCCAAAACCTTCGCTCAGCGAGCCGAGCACGAACACATTCGCGGCGCGATAGTAATCGGCCACCATTTCATATGGCACCGAGCGCGCTGAAAAATTTTCCGGCCCAAGCAATCGATTCCCGAGCTCCACGATTTCCGCGCTGCCGCTATCGATGGCCCCGAGCAATTGCAGAAACGGGCGCGGTGTCGGGAGGCGGCTGATCTCTTCGATCACGAAGTCCATCCGCTTGTGCTCTTTGGCGACCCAGCCAACGCTGAGGACGATCGACCGATCGAGAGGAAGACCGAGCTTGGTGCGGACGGTCTTCTTGGCGTCGCTCGCTGTAGCGGGCGGTGACGCTGGCACATGGATGCCGTAAGGCACAAAAAAGTGCTTGTCTTCCGGCTCACCTGCCCGCAGCGCCTCTTCGTAGTACAGGGGCGCGACTTGATGGACATAGTCTGTCCGAATAAACGGCGGATGACATGGCCCGCCATTGGAAAAGAGTAACTTGTACGGGACGCCGATCTGCTTTCGGAACCAATACAGAAGGAATCCCAAGTTGGCTTCGCTATAGAAAATCACATCCGGGCGAAATCGGCGGATCTGTCGCACGACGGGAAAAAACGTGCTCCACTGCTCAACCACGTTACTATTTCGCCGGGCGAGCTTTCCCAGCAGGCGAGCCAGCCGACCGGTTCGCCGCACGCTCCATGTTACGTATTCATGTTCTGTCGTGGCACCCGCGCCTTTGATCAGCATCGTTTCAATACCGTCCATCCCTTGCAAGCCATCGAAGGCTTCGCGGAAGAACGATTCGATGCCCCGGTTCATGATGCCGATGCCGCTGCATGTGAACAGCACGCGAACCGATTTGTGGGTTTCCGCTTTCACCGCTTCGGCCGCATCCACAGCCATGCCATTCGCTCGGGTCGCCATTCACTCACGGCCCAATCCAAATACGATTTCGGCAGCAGGCTCGTACGCAAGGTACGCCAGGGGAATTCGGTGCGCGATCGTGGCTCCTGCCAAACGTGTTCTATCTGGTGCGTGTCCAGAAATCGCTTTGTTATCTCGTCCGTGATTCCTCGCACGACGAATTCATGCAGCTCAACGAGAATTGCGGCGTCGCGAAGTGCCGGAGCAGCGCTGGGGTCGAGTAGCTGCAATTCGGCTCCTTCGACATCGCACACAACTACGGGGCGGCTCACTCCTGTTAGCGCCCTATTCAACTCGGCGATGGTGCACTCGCCTCGGATTTCAACTTGCTCTTCGACCCGGTTGAGCCGCGCAAGCTCGGCAATGGCCGTACGGCCTGCCAATTGCATCTCGAACGCCGTCATTCGCGCCGCCGGGTTTCGCAGAGCCAGCCCAACGGCATAGTACCCCTCGCCCGCGCCGATATCGATGATGTGCTCGGGATGAATGGCATCGATTGCCTCGACGCAATGCGATAATTCTCGTTCATACAGCCCCAGCAACTTCGGGATGTACGCGCTGCCGATAGAGTTGTCGACGTATTGCATCCCCGCAAACGGGCCTTGCAGCACTCGACGCCCCGTCCGCCGCTGCGCTAACAGCGTCAAATACCCGATTGGTCGAAAGCGACTGGGAACGATCCGTCGAATGAAACTTGCGGTAGTGCCGGTCGAATGCAACTCTATCACTTATTCAGACGGCTTCTTTAAGCACGCGATACTGATCCCAAGCCATGGAACAACGTTAAAGGCGTACCAGGTCCCGAGGCGACGCATGTGTCGAATTTGTCGCGCCCGCACCTTCCAACGTCGCTCGACGTCGAGTCGCACTAGTTCGTAGCCGCGGTCCTTTATCAAATACTGAACGGCCGCGGCGGTCGAGTTGAACAAGCCATCATGAAAAGCGATGACGCCGCCCGGCCGCAGCACCCGATCGGCAAGCTGGGCGTCGGCAACCTTTGCGCCAAAGCTGTGATCACCGTCGACGAACATGAAATCGAACGTATTTTCTTTGGCCGCAGCGGCCACCAAGTAGTCGTCCGAGCGATCGGCCAAGAATTCGACATCGTCGGCCAGATTTCGGTTTTGCAACTGGATGAGCCCAACGTCTTTCGAAGTGGAGCTCTGAAAAGGGTCGAGCGATATATGGCGATCACCGAGTCCTAAATGTTTTTTCGCCAACACGATCGATATACAAACCGCTGCGTCGCCAAGCCCCCAATCAATGGTTCTCGTCGGTTTCAGGCGTAATACCAGGTCAGCAAGTATCTCGCACTCCTCTTTTCGCGGCGAGCCGCCACGGTATTCAACGGCGCCGTCATTGCCTAATTTGAAGCTGGAGCTGTAGAAGTCGTCGATTTCGCGCTGGATTCTCTCTGGTATCAAAGAACTTCCTCTCTGTCGCGATCAACGTCCATTTTCGCCATCTCGGTTCGCAGCGCCGCGTCAACCTCTGGTGGTACGCGTTGTGGAAAAGTGTCCTCTGGCCACTCGGACCGCATTCGATCGAGCATCGGCAGCAAATACTGATGTGCACCCCATTGCAAGAATCGAATATGAGATTGTGGCAAGTGGTTCACGTTGTGAACTTCTTCGAGCGCCGTCCCAGGAACCCAGTATTTCAGCCCGCCCTCGGAATCTGCCGTAACGAATTTTCTCCAATCGTTTTCCGCCCAATGATGCCACGTCGGTCGTGATCCATCGGCCATCATCGCGGCCCGCAATCTGCAACGTCTTTCTAATTGCGCTGGGTCTCGGAAGGGATAATGTCGAACCGGAATCCGCTCACGCGAAAGAAAGCCCGCGTTATGCGGAAATGCCGCCGTGGGTGGCCATTGCATTGTGGATCGGTAGCGGCACAGTCTCGGCTCACTGTAGAAGCTCGGAATATACCACCGTCGTCTGTCCGAAATCGGCCGCGCCCGGTCGGCGAGCGTTTCGCCACCCGATTCCCAGTTCTGAACTTCCGATTTCAAGAGACAGAACGTGTAGTACTGGTGGTAGGCGATCGTCTCCTGTGTGCGCATGCGTTGCGTCACAAAATCGCGTGGCGATATATGATAAAATTCATCTGCATCGACTCGCGCGAACCAATCTCCGTCACGCATTTGTTCGCGGGCGTGGTGAAACAGCCAGCCGCGCACTAGCTTTTGCGAAAAGTACACCGAGTCTTTGCACAGCGGCCGAATGCGCGGCTCTTTAGATGCAAGGTCTTGGACGATGTCCCAAGTGTCGTCAACACTGCCCGTGTCGAATACGTAAATCTCGTCCGCCCAATCCAGCAGGCCATTCAAGCTCTGCTCGATGATGTCTCCTTCACCGCGCACCGGAAGCATTGCATGAAAGCGCGGGCCGCCATTCGTGCGAATGGGTGCGAGGTTTACCGCCTGCTTAACCGCATACCGCAATCGATCCTGATCGCCTTCACTAAGCAACTCCTGTAGTTCATTGGCGGTTCGCGGCAGGATTCGTTGCGGATAGGCGTCTGCGGGCCACGCCGCGCGAGTGCGATCTAACATGGGCAAAAAAAATTGGTGCGCCACACGTTGCATCGTCCGAACAGATGGTTTCGCAAGATGATTTAAGAGCTTCACCTCTGGCAGCTCGGTTCCCGGAGCCCAATACAACAGGTTCGGATCGTCATCCTTGGTGACGAATTGCTCCCATTCGGCCTGGGCCCAGTGGTGTAGTTCGGGTTGAGACCAATTGTTGCTGTTTTCAAGGTCGGCCATCATCGCCGCCCGCAGCCGGCAGCGCCGATCCAACTGCAAGGGATCACGGTGCGGATAGTGCCGAATCGGCAACCGCTCGCGCGCTACGAATCCCGCGTTAAATGGAAAGGAAACCGTCGGCGGCCACATCATCGTGTCGCGGTACCGACAAAGCCGCGGCTCACTGTAAACGCTCGGCGTGTACCACCGTCGCCGCTCCCCGATTGGTCGAGCACGATCCGCGATGGACTCGCGTCCGTTTTGCCAGTCTTCAACTTCCGACTGCCGCAGGCAAAAGTTGTAGTATTGGTGATAGGCACAAGTCTCGTGCTTTCGCATCCGTGTCCGAACGAATTCAGGTGGCGAAACGTGGTGGAATTCATCGGCGTCGACCCGGACGAACCAATCCCCGTCCATCATCTGCTGTCGAGCTTGATTGAACATCCACCCGCGCAGACGTGTCTCGGAAAAAAACACAGCGTCCTTTCGCAGGGGTTTTATCCGCGAGTCTTTTAACGCAAACGCTTCGACGATTTCCCACGTGTCATCGACGCTTCCCGTGTCGAACACATAAATCGCGTCGGCCCATCCCAGCATGTGCGCTAAGCACTGACCGATGATGTCGGCTTCGTCCCGAACCGGTAATAACGCGTGGAATCTCATTGGCTCAGCGGACGATTATTCATCCTTTCCGGCCGATTTAATCCTTACGGTCATATTACCGCTCGCTCTGGCAAAAATGCATCTGATTCGAACTGCGGACGTTTGGCCAATCGCATCCACTTGTAGTAAACGGACCATGGAATTGCGCCGCGGTTCTGTTTGCAGCGTAGGACTCCAGCTAGCGCGTCGAACCACCATGCGGGTTCTTGGATGGCCCACCCCAGTCCCTCGGTGCAAGCGTATCGGAACTGTCGCCAGATGCGAAACAACGACACAACCGGAAGCCATGGCCAAGGGCAACGCATCCATACGCTCCACAATTCATTCCTGGCGTTCAGATGGTGGCGGCGGAGCCATCCACGGTTTTTTGCCGAAACGTGATGACGAATGGTAAGCGACGGTTCGAACCAAACTGAATAACCTTCCGCATAGCACTGCAGAGCGTAGTCGGTCTCTTCGTACATGTGGAAAAAGAAATTCGGAAACCCTGGCTGTTTCAAATAAACGCTTCGACGCATGGCCGCGGCGCAATTTGGATACGCCGCGACGTAATGTCCTTTCGCGATCGGGGATCGCATATCGGTTGAATACAGCCCGCCGTCGCGGAGTTCCGAGAATGTGATTACAGCGGCGGTAGGATGGTCCGTAAATAAACGCGGCAGATCAAGAAAAAATGACCCGTCGATCGGATAACTGTCGTCGTCGAGACTGACGACGATTTCATTGTGTGCCTCTCGAATCATTTGATCTCGTGACGCTACGGAACCGAGCGGCGAATCATTCACGATAATCCGGCAGCCAGGAAAATCTCGACTAATCAAGTCAAGAGTGTCGTCTTGGCATCCATCAGCGGTGATGAGAATCTCGCTGGGTCCATGTTCCATGTTGCTCAATACGTTCAACGTTCGCGCGAGATCCATACAGCGATTGCGAGTCGTAATGATCACACTTATATCGGGCGCGAGATTCACTTTGTCGGTCAACGCGGACAGGAACTTCCCGCCGCCTGCAGGTGCCATTGATAGGACATTTCGTTTAGCGCTGCTAAGAGCCGCTCTCCATACTTATGCCATGTGAATTCTTTCGCTCCTTCTCGCGACGCGATCGACATGCGTTCGCGCAGCGGTCGGTCTTCGACAATTTTGCTGATGGCCTCCGCCAGAGCGTTCGAATCGCGCTCAGGGACTAAGAGTCCATCAACGCCGTGGCGAACCACCGTCCCCGCGACGTCCGTGGCCACCACTGGCACGCCCGCCGCGAGCGCTTCGAGCCCAACCGTGGAAAACCCTTCCGACAAACTCGGAACTACGACGAGATCAGCCGATTCATATTCGCGCCAGAACTGCGAACGCGGAATGCGGCCTAAAAAACTCAAATACTTCGCAGCCGGCTGCGCGCGAATACGTTCGGAAACATTTCCGGCAATGCGAAAATCGTAGTGCAGGCCGCGAGCCGCCAATTGCTCCGCCGCGAATGCCAGGTAGTGAATTCCTTTTCCCAGGCAACACGTTCCGGCAAACAAAACGCAGCCTTTTATCGGCGTATTCCGCAATTGAAAAAACACATCGTCGACCCCATACGGCACCACCATAATCCGATCACGCGCAAAGCCGTGCGAACTTGCGATGTCGTCCGCCACGCTGTCGTTCGGAGCCAATAGAAAATCAGCGGTCGTGCACGGATCGCGCAACGTGCCGATGGCGTTTTCCAAGCCGGTCAGCGGCAACGTTTCCTCCCAGCCCGGAAACGCTCGGAACTCCGCCTGATAGGTCTTCCACAGCGACGGCCGCACGTAAAACTCGGTGACCACCGGCACGCCGCGACGTCGTGCTTTCCCAAGCAGATCGCGACCCCAACCCAGCGAGGAGTAGATGAGGTTGGCTTGCTTCAGACCCGAGCACTTCATTTGATAATCGAGGCAGCGACTTCCCCAACGGTCGCCGAAACAGCGCTTCGCGAAACCATCGATCGACGCCGATCCCAGGAATGTCGACGTCCGTTCTCGAACCGCCCTCGGCGGGCTGCGGTGGGCCAGCCGATTCATTCGCCCGCCGACCCAAGGCAAATGCCGTCCCAGCGACGCCAAACTTCCCAATCCAACATTTCCGCAAGCGTCTGTGTAGAACGCTTCGAGAGCGCCCGCCTCTGCGAGCACCCTTGGCACGGCGTAATTGTGCCGGGCGCCGTTCTGCATCACGAGCACACGCAGTTGGTCCACGCCGCTCATGCTCCCGAACGAATCGATTTGAGTTGGGCCGGAATGCGCCGCGCCAAATCCACCAGATCAGCGCCTCGCGGCACGAATTCCGCGAACGATGCCCGGGCAAAATGCGTACGCGCCACGCACAGCATGAACACAAGCGTCACAAACTGAGCCGCATTAAATGCGAGGGTTACTCCGATCAACCCCAACCAGCGGGCGAGCAGCGTGCCGACGATCAAAAAGACCGTCATTCCAGCGCCCCGCGCTTCGAGCCCAATGAACGCTCGGCCCTGCGCTCGCATCGATTCTTCCAGCACGCTCGCCTGGCCCGCACACGCCCCGGCTGGAATGAGAATAATCGCCGGCCAAATCGCAGCCGAAAAACTAGATCCGTAAACGAGCGGAAAAAGGAACGGAATCGCAAAGGCAAGACCCGTCCCCAGCGTAAGCCAGATCCAAGCGCTAACGCGAAAAACCCTGGCCACTCGATCGAACACGTTCGGATCATTCGGCTGCGCCGAAATTCCGAACGTAATCGCGCTAGCCGAAACGGCCAAACTGTTGGCCACGGATGCCGCCGCGAGCGCGACCGAGTACAACCCCAACTCAGTAGTGCCCAGCATGTAGAGTAGCAGTGCTTTATCCGCGTACTGCAACAGCGGGCTGATGAGACCCGCCGCACCAAACGGCAGCGCCTCGCGGGCAACTTCCTCAACCGGTTCCAGCGGGCCAAACACGGAATACTGCCAAACACCAAACCCAACGCGCAGCACCGCGACCACGGCATTCGCTATCAACAGGCTCATCACGAACCACCACACCTGAGTCGTATGCGTGAGCCAAAGCACGACGAGCAGAGTCAAATACACTGGGTTGAGTATGAGTCGCGTCACGTTGAAGGCCGTAAATCGCGCCGCGCCGTGATCGGTCGCAACCAAAGCCAGTGTCACATGGTTCAACACGATGAACGGAAGGAAGCTCCATGCGGTCGAGCGGCTGACATCATCCAGGGTCGCCATCAGCCACGGCAAAGCGATCGCACAGCACAGCGTCGCCACCGAGCCGGTGACGAGCGACAGCACGACACCCGTTCGAAAAATGCGCGACGGGTCTTCCGACCGGGCACTCCGTCGTGCAAGCGCTACGGTTAGTCCAAGCCCCCCAAGACCCGCGAAAATGGTTGGCCACAACGTGGCAGCAACAAATTGTCCTCGGCCAGTCGGTCCCAAGAGCCGCGCCAGCAGCACGCCTTGCACGATCGTGCACAGTTGGATCGCGATGTTCGTGCCAAAGGTCGACGCAAACTCTTTCGCGCCGATTTTACGGCGAATTGGCTGCTCGGTCGTAGATTCAGAACTCATTGAGAGTTACTCATCACGCCGCAAATCCTTCCGAAGTCGCGACCGAGCGACAGCTATCAGCGGCACATTGCGGGTCGATCAGGTCGCAAAATGTGTCGCAGAGAGTTGCCTTGCCAAAAGATCCGGCAATCACTTGTTTCGCTCGCTGGCCCAACTCGGCCCGTTCCGCCGTCGACAGCCGAGCAACGCAACGTAACTGTTCGACAAGTCCGTCGACATCCCCTTGCTGCACC
Source organism: Lacipirellulaceae bacterium (assembly GCA_036271295.1). Lineage (GTDB taxonomy): Bacteria > Planctomycetota > Planctomycetia > Pirellulales > Lacipirellulaceae > JABDGM01. The sequence continues at coordinate 8,542 of DATBAY010000484.1, forward strand.
TGCCAGCCGACCGCGTAGCGCTCCATTAAATCGCTTACGTGGCTTGGCGCCGGGCCAACATATATTACCGGCCTGCCCACAGCGAGCGCTCCATAAACCTTGCATGGATGAATAATCCCGACCATCTCGCTTCCCAAAGTCACGAGATGAACATCGGCGGCAGAAAGACTGAAGCAGAGTTGCTCTAAAGGCTGGTAAGGAAGCGAGATCAAATTCGTCCCTTCGCCAGTTGCGATCGCTTCGTCAACCTCGATCTTCCCATGTCCGCCGCCGATAAACATGAATCGAAACCGCGCGTCGTCACGCAGCCGTCGAGCCGCTTCAAGCACCGTTGTTACCGGCGACGCCAAGCTATGATTGCCGCTGTACATGACGACGAATCGGCCGTCTGGGTTGTACTTTGCGCGAAACGGGTTCCCTGCGGCGGCCAACTCTACATGTTCGTCATGCGGCCAAGGCGGCACGATTTCCATTCGGCCCGCCACGTCGTACTGGGTGCGAATTCGCTCCGCCATGAAGCGGTCAAGCACAATCACTTCCGAAGCGCGAGCAAAAATGCGACGATTTAGCCATCGCAGCGCTTGCACCGCAATGTTGTTCGCCCCAACTCTTCGAAGTGCGACCACCTGGTCTGGATTTAAATCCATCACCCAATAGCTAATCGGTACGCGGCGGATGATGCTAATGACCATAGCGGCGATTGAAGCCATGGGCGGCGACGTGCTCACCAAAATCTTGCAAAGGCGCGGTGCGCAAACCCCGTGCACGATCGCTTGCAACAGAAACAAGACCTGGCCGGCAACTCGATGCAGCAGCGATCGTTTTCCAAACGAAGAGAACGGCAATCGCACCACGTCTACCCCACTGCGAGTTTCCCGCGCCGGAAAGATTTCACTCGGATTGTCGTACCCCCGCCGCGATGTGAGCACCCGCACTCGATATCCACGCCGCACCATTGTCTCGGCAACATCTGCGATGTGCTGACCAACGCTGGCCGGATCTGGCACATAGACCTGGCTAATGACGAGTAACAGCGGTTGCGATGACATCAAGCGATACGAGGCACGCTCTGCGAGCAAATTCTGCGACGCGTTGCAGCCTTCAATTACTCGGCCTGCAGGAAATCAGCGTGAATCTCGATCGTTGCGCCTACGCCGAGCACGCTCACGCTCAGGCACAGCTTCCGCTTATTGTCGGCCTGCACGATCACTCCTTCGATATTCTTCATCGGACCCGAAGTAATCCTGGCCCGCGCACCCGGCACCAGCCGCGAGTAAAGTTCGAGCGAATCGGGGCAATGCTCCAAGGCGACATGGAGAAATCGGAGTTCCTGCCCGAGCCGCGCTTGCTCGCCAACGGCAACGGGAACAAACCGCACGATGCGATCGGTCTTCAATGCCGCGAGCCGTTCGCGCTCGCCGCCTCCCACAAACACATACGACGGAAAAAGTGGATAAAGGTTGCGCCGGCGGCGCCCGCCCGACGATGTCTCTTTGAGAAACATCGGTAAGAAGTACGGTATCTCGCGCTCCCGCAAGTCGCCGGCGAGCGCTTTCTCTTGGCGCGGCTTGCAATACGCAACGTTCCAAAGCAGCTGCGCATCCTCCATCGCGGCCGACGTCGGCCCGACCATCGACGGATTGTCTTGCAGTCGCAGCATAATGATTCATCGGTCCAATAGTCACGTGCGCGGACTCCGTCCGCATCGGTGCACCGCGCATCGACTTTCACCACTTCCTATTCGCGGTGCTACCACAACTCGGAAAGTTCTCTGGCCCCTAATTCAAGCAGTGAGTGCTGCTTGGTGTTTTGCCAGCGAGCGTCTTATCTGTACCCGTTCGACGCTACGTAACACATTGTCTTTAAACAATTTAGGTCGCCAAGACTTAAAACTTAGTATATCCGTGAAAGCGCAAAATGCAAGAAGTTAAGCGGCGCGCGACATGGCACATTCGCCGTGCGTTCGGCTCGTCCCATGCGTGCAAGCCACCTAATAGCGTTACTACCAGTGCGACCATTAGATGCCACATCATCGTCAAGTTGACGCACGCGCACAGTCGCGTTCTTGCGCGCTATACATTCCATAAAACCGCTGCAATCGACACGCGCATCGAGTCCTCAGCGCGCCGATTGTTTGTGGCCCAAAACGCTTTCGTATAAACTTGAAAGTATCACTGAATTTGACGCGGCGCCCACTCTTGCCGACAACCAGTGATCGAATTGGCGACTCGTATCACCGAGCGCGCCGCCTGTGCAATGATCTACCTCTCTGCAGCCGGTCAAGTAACTCTATGTCGTCCATGATCGAGGTACCTCCGTTCCCACTGGCGAATACCCCGTCCGGGGCGCTGGCGATCGATCAACCGGAGAAGAAGCGGGAAACAAATCTCGTTCACATGGCGTGGCGGGGTCGCTGGCTGATCCTGCTTTGCATGCTTGTTGGCGCAGCGATCAGTTGGGGCGTACTGCAGCGAGTTACGCCACGCTTTAAAAGCGTTTCTAGAATCTACGTCGAGCGCAATCTACCCAAGATATTCTCGGGAGATTCGCAGGTCGGTCAATCGGCCACTTACCTCTACACGCAAGCCGAACTAATTCGCTCCACACCGGTGCTTGCAGCCGTCGCAGACTCGGAGGAGTTCTCGAAGCTTCCGAGTTTTCGCGAAGTGGATAATCGCGTCGGCCTGCTGCAAAAGGCCATCTCGGTCAGCGTCGGGCAACAGGATGACATTATTAACGTCTGGGGCGAGCTGCCCAATGCCGATGATGCGGCGCGGCTCGTCAACGGCGTGGTTGATGCGTACATCACGAAGTACGCGGAAAACCGGCGCTCGAATACCGTCGATGTCCTGAAGATTCTTCGCAACGAAAAGGAACACCGTGACGCCGAACTCGAGCAGCGGCGCAAAGACCTCGCCGAATTTCGCAAACAACACCCAGCGCTCTCACTGCAATTCGACAAAGAAAACCTCGTTACGCGCAGGTTTTCTCAACTTTCCGAACAGCTCAGTCACACGGAAATCGAGCTGCTCGAAGCCCGCGCCAGATATCAGCGCACCAAGGAGCTGTTCGACAAGCCGAGCGAGCGCATGCACTTGCTCGAAACGGCAACCAAAGAAAAGGTCGCCGTTCACGACGCCGACTTGGAAAACGCGCTCCAGCAAGTCGAGCAATCGCTCACTGCCGAGCGGGCCCACTGGGGCGAAGGTCATCCCCGCGTCAAAATGCTGCGCGATTCAGCCACTGAATTGCGAGCCAAGCTGAAGCAACAACAAGAAGCAATTCTCGCCTCGTATCTGGACGGCTTACGCCAAGAGTATGAAATCTTGGAGCAGAAGCAAAAGGAATTGCGCACCGAGTACGACCAGCAATTCAAATCGGCCACCGACCTCAGCTCGCAAGAATTAGAGCTCGCGTCGCTGGAAGAAGCCTTCAAACGAACCGAAGAACAGTGCGACATATTCGACAAGCGGATCAAAGAGGTCAATCTTTCGGAAGACGTCGGCGCGATGAACGTGAGCATCATGGAAACGGCCGCGGCCTCAAAGCTGCCGAGTTATCCGATTCGCTCGCGGTTTTTAGCCGCCGGCTTGATCATCGGCGGCCTCGTGGGATTTGGCTTCGCGTGGCTACGCGACCTGTTGGATCACCGCCTGAAAACGGTCGAAGAAATCGCCAGTGTCCTCGAACTACCCGTCCTGGGTGCATTACCACATTTTGGAAATTATGAAGAGAGCGTGTCGAACGGCCGCCTCGTCGCCATCGCGCCGCGTTCTGCTGCCGCGGAAGCTTTTCGCACCTTGCGGACCGCGCTCCACTTCGGCCTGTCGGACCGTGACGACATCAAAACCATCGTGATTACTTCCCCCACCCCAGGCGATGGGAAATCCACGATCGCGAGCAATTTGGCGATCGCGATGGCTCAGTCCGATCAACGCGTGCTGCTAATCGATGCCGATCTCCGTCGCCCGACCCAACATTTGATCCACGAAGTTTCTGCCGAGCGCGGCCTCGGTTCCGTTCTTACGGATCGGCGACCTGTCGCCGAAGCAGTGCATACCAATGTGCTGCACAACTTAGATGTATTGCCCTGCGGCCCGCTCCCCCATAATCCGGTCGAACTCCTGAACAACGGCTTTTTCGCCGACATGCTCGACAAACTTCGCGAACGCTACGACCGAATCATTATCGATGCCCCGCCCGTCATGCCGCTGGCCGACTCACGGGTGATCGCGGCCCTCGCCGATGCGACGCTCCTCGTCGTACGTACCGACCAGTCGACCCGTCGTCTGAGTCTGGCCGCCAGAAATGAGCTGTGGCGAGTTCGCGCCTCCCGAATCGGCGTCGTCGTGAATGGAGTCTCGATGCGCAAGCATAATTACGGTTATGGATACGGTGGTGCAGACGGCTACGGCTATTACGGTTACATTTCCGACGACAGCGTTGGTTCCGAAGCAAGCACTCGCCGCTCAACCAAACGTCCGGCGTTGATCGCCAAATCGCCAAATGAGACGGAACCACGTCCCACGGTCGACGTCACCTCCAGTTAGCGGTTGCGGAAACGAGCAAGGGCCTTGCTGGAGACTCCAGCTATCGACGAGCATGGAAATCGCGGATAACTGGTCCCCGCAACAAGCGGCGCGGCTCGATGAATTCAATGCCCTCCGCAGCGTCGACATTCATTGCCATTGCCTGCCGGGACTAGACGACGGTCCGAAAAGCGTAGAAGACGCCGTCGCCCTGTGCGCAGCACTCGTGGCGGATGGAATTACGACGGTCGTCGCCACGCCACATCAACTCGGCCGCTACGATCCGGCGAACTCTGCAGACGACGTTCGGTCTGCTGTCGATCTCTTGAACGCGGAACTAAAAGATCGAGAGATGCCGCTCGAAGTTCTCACCGGCGGCGATGTGCGAGTCGACGAGCGGATTCCTCGATTCATCGAGTCGGGTCGCCTGGCCACGGTCGCCGATGCCGGCCGGCATCTCCTCCTGGAATTGCCGCACGAATTGTTCATCGATCCGATTTCCTCGATCGGCAGCCTGCGCGCCTCAGGAATTCAGGCTGTTGTGACCCACCCGGAACGCTATGCTTATCTGCACGATCTTCAGGATTTCGCCACAAAATGCCTCGAGCACGGCGCCGTTTTACAGATTACCAGCGGCAGTCTGCTCGGTGACTTCGGTCGTCGCGCATACGATGAAGCCTGGCGATTGGTCCTATCGGGCATGGTCGGACTGGTCGCTTCGGACGCACACGATATCAAACGACGACCGCCGCGAATGACGGCCGCGATCGCCGTCCTGAAGCAAACCGTCGGTCCGGCGCTAACACGCGTCTTGACAATTGAAAATCCGCTGCGGATCGTCAATGGTGAGTTCATTCAACCACGCAATTCAGGCCAACGTGGCGACGCGTAGCACTATCCTCGATCCCGATCTGTTGCCCTCGGCCGGCGCCCGGTGGGATTGGGCCATTACCGCGCTGCTGGGCACGCTGCTAATTTTTATGCCCGCTACGTTTGGCGCGGTCGAGGCCTGGAGCCAATTAATTGTCTTCGTTCTCGCCGCCGCCCTTGCGCTTAGCGTTGCCGCCCGTGCCGCGTTCGACGCCGAATTCAAATTGGCAAAGTCATGGCTCTTCCTGCCCGCCGTTTTGTTTCTGTTACTCACCCTTCTGCAAGTGATTCCACTGCCAGTTAGCCTCGTCTCTAAACTGGCACCCTGGAATGTTTCCATCCGGCAAGAATTACTAGGGACAAAATTCGATACGAGTGGATCGACGACGTTTAGCCTCTATCCCACCGCCACGAGAGATAATCTAGAGCTAATTTTCGTCGCCGTGACCATTTTCATTACGGTCGCCAGCGTCTACCGAACTCCGCGCTTAATCAAGCTCCTGCTGACGGTCGTGTTCGCGATCGGCTGCGGTGAGGCAATTTTGGCACTCGCTCAAATCGCAACGGGCAGCCGCGAAATCTATTGGCGCATTCCCGTTAATCCGCAAGTGATTACCTCTGGCTCATTTGTGAACTACAGCAACTTCGCGCAGTTCATGAATCTATCTCTCGCTGCGGGAGTTGCTTTACTTCTGATCCGGATGCGCGAGCAACACCGCTTCGAATCCGTCTCTCCATCGTGGAGGACTCAACTGCAGCGATGTTGGGACCTGCATCGTTGGTACCTGGTCGGGATTATCCTTTGCGCCATCGCCGTATGCACGTCGATGAGCCGCAACGGCGTCATTTCGTTAGTCGTCGCGGCGGCAATTGTGGCGGTCGCTCTTTTTCGCCACGGTGCTTTCGATTGGCAAGGATGGGTCATCGTAGCGATTCCCGCGGCCGTCTTCGTCGTAATACTGTTGTTCGGCTTCGACTTCGTGTACGACCGTTTGGCCACACTTCACTACGATTCGTCCTTCAAAACGCGTGAAGAACTGACTTCGTCCACGCTGCGCGCTTGGCGCAGCGCGCCGCTTGTGGGAACCGGACTTGGCACGCACGAGTATGTGTTTCCGATGTTCGATACGAGCCACTCACCGGTCTTGGCGGCTCAGGCGGATAATGATTACGCCCAACTGCTCGAGGAAACAGGCATCGTCGGCGCGGCTTTGGCCGCCGCGTTCTATCTCGGTATTGCTTATCTGCTAGTGAAGCTCGCACGCGGCGGCCAGACATCTGTCTCGAATGGAGTTTACGGGCTGGCACTGGGCCTCATTGCAATCTCAATTCACAGTGCCAC
>DATBAY010000485.1:0-1571 GCA_036271295.1 Lacipirellulaceae bacterium
GCCATGCGTTGCGGCACGCTCTTGGCCAGGTAGCTGCGGCGATCGACGTAGTAGGTCTCGCCGTTCGGCCCGCGGATTGCTTTGGCATCGATGCTCTTGGCGTCGATTTGGGACTTCTGCATTTGCTCGGCGATGTGGGCGGGGTCATCGTCCTGCCCCAGCATTTTGACATAGCCACCGAGCGGCAGGATGCCGATCCCGTAAACCGTTTCGCCGTGCCGCCAGCTCAGCTTGTAGCCGCCGATATCGAAACCGATCATGAACTTTTCGCATTTCACACCGCACGCCTTCGCGACGAGGAAATGCCCCAGCTCATGGACGAAGATTACCGCTCCCAGTCCGACAGCGACCTTCAGCACGACGGGAATCAGCCAGAGGATGGTTTCCCAACTCAACATTGCGATCAAGCACATACCCAACGTGTTACCTCCTGTCGCGCCCAACGGTCGAGCTCTTCCAATTTTTCCAGCGTGGGATCGGATTCGAAATGGTGTTCTTCGAGCACGCTCCGGCACGCCGGGACGATTTCTGTGAAGTGGAGTTCGCCTTCTAAAAAGGCTTTCACTGCCGCTTCATTGGCTGCATTCAATACGCCGCCCGTGGTGCCACCGGCTTTTGCACATTCGAAGCCGAGCGCGAGGGCGGGGCAACGATCCAGGTCGGCAGGCTCGAATTCAAGTTGCCATTTCCGGGTCCAATCCAGTCGATCTGCGACCCCATTTTGACGATGCGGATATTCCAGAGCGTATTGAATCGGCAATTTCATGTCTGGAGGGCCGATTTGGGCGATGACAGACCCATCCACGAATTCTACGAACGAATGGACGATCGATTGGGGGTGAATGACGACCGAAATCTGTTCGACGGAAAGATCGAAGAGCCACCGCGATTCGATGATCTCCAGGGCTTTGTTCATCATGGTGGCCGAGTCAACGGTGATCTTCGGACCCATTTCCCAGGTCGGGTGGGAGAGGGCATCATCGACCGTAACTTGTTTGAGTTGCTCGCGGGAGAGTTCTCGAAACGGGCCGCCGCTAGCCGTTAGTACGATTCGCCGCACTTCATTGTGCTGGCCAGCTTGCAGGGCTTGGAAAATCGCACTGTGTTCGCTGTCGACAGGCAAGATGGCAGCGCCACGCTCGGCGGCGAGCCGTTTGACGAGGCTGCCGGCCATGACCAGCGTTTCCTTATTCGCCAGGGCGACCGTTTTCTTGGCATCGAGCGCTGCCCAGGTGCTTTTAAGGCCGGCGCTGCCAACGATCGCAGCCAAGACCACGTCCACCTCTGCCGCGGCGGCCACGCGTGAGAGGGCATCACAGCCGACGACTAATTCTGTCCCGGGGGGGAGCCGGGCCCAGTCAAATTGGGCCGCTAACTTTTCGTCGGTCGCGACGACCCAGCGCGGTTTGAATTGGCGGGCTTGTTCCAATAGTTGCGGAAGCTTGCAATGCGCGGAAAGAGCGGCGACTTTGAGACGTCCTTCGCTGGCGGCGATTACTTCCAACGCGCTCGTGCCGATGCTTCCCGTCGAACCAAACACGGCAACATTTTTCGTGGCAGCAGGCATCGGC
>DATBAY010000486.1:0-13988 GCA_036271295.1 Lacipirellulaceae bacterium
CGCAACTTCTTCCAACCGGTCGAGACTGCGAATTAAATGGGCGACGACCGCACACGACCGGAACGACCGCGGCAGTTCGCGGACCGCCGTCGACAAACGGGGCGGCTATGGCGGTTGATCTTGAAGGAGCTGCGGGAGATATTGCGCGACCGGCGGACGATTATCACGCTGGTGGTGATGCCGCTTCTGATCTACCCGCTGCTGGCTGTCGCATTCCAGCGTTTTTTAGTGACGTCGCTGGCGGTGAACGAGGATGTGGAGTACGCGGTGGGCGTGGACTCTACGCTCGACGGGCAACTGCTGGAACGCCAACTGAGCATCGGCGCCTCTGCGTTAGACAGCGATAAAACTGGCGAAGATTCGAAATTGAAGAACGCCGCAGAAGGCAAAGTTGCGAAACCTGCGCCGCCGGATGTAAATATAGTTGTATTTCAAGATGAGAACGTCGAACGCTACGTGGCGGATTCGACGCTGCATCTCGCGGTCATTCATCGTCGTCGCCAGCACGTCGATCGCGACAAGCCGGGATTGCAGACACCGCAGGTGTGGGATTTGATTTACCGGGCCGGATCGCCGACGAGTGAGGCGGCCTTACATTTTGTGGAGTCGCGGCTGCAAAAATGCAACGAGCTGCAATTGAATGACGAACTTAAGCGATTGGGTGTCGTGGCGGCGTTGCCCGCGGCGACGGAACGCAAGCCGATTACGTTCAACGGTGCGCCGGCATTTTCCTTGGCGGCATTGATCCCGCTGATCCTCGTGTTGATGACCGTGACGGGCGCCGTTTATCCGGCGATCGATCTGACGGCGGGAGAGCGCGAGCGTGGCACGCTTGAGACGCTGATCGCTGCGCCGGTGCCCCGTATCGGGTTATTGCTCGCCAAGTATGTGGCCGTGCTGGCGGTAGCCCTGCTGACGGCGATCGTCAACCTGGCCGGCATGACGATTACTGCGCACAGTACAGGGCTCGCAGCAAGTTTGTTCGGCGGCGGGATGTCGTTCGGAGTCGTGCTGAAGGTATTACTTCTGCTCGCGCTTTTTGCGGCATTCTTCTCGGCCATCTTGCTGGCGCTCACGAGCTATGCGCGGAGTTTCAAAGAGGCCCAGGCATACATCATTCCGCTCATGCTGTTGTGCCTCGTGCCTGGCGTGCTTTGCTTGATGCCCAGCTTAGAGTTCAAAGCCTGGATGGCCGTCACGCCGCTCGTAAATATCGTGGTGCTCGCGCGCGATCTTTTGGAAGGAAGCGTGCAACCGGGACTGGCGATCGCCGCCGTTTGCTCAACAATCTTCTACATTGGCGCAGCGATTGCGCTGGCGGCGCGGATCTTCGGCACCGATGCAATTCTCTATGGAAGTCCCGCGACCTGGTCGGATCTGGTGCGTCGCCCGAGTACGCCGCAGCGTTCGGTAACGCTTGCCGGGGCGATGCTTGGCTTGGCGTTGATGTTCCCGGCGTATTTCGTGCTGGCCAACGATTTAGCGGGTTCGCCGGAACTGTCGATGGCCCACCGCTTGGTCGTGTGCGGATTGATCACGGCGGCCGTGTTTGCCGGGATTCCGATTGCGGTGGCAACGATCGCTCGCGTGCGCTGGTCGAGCGGATTGGGTTTGCAGAAGGCAAACATTGGCGCGTTCTTGGTGGCAGTCGTATTAGGCGTCTCGCTGTGGCCGATCGCGCACGAGATTTTTTTGATCAGCGAGTCGTTGGGTTTGTCGTCGCTGGGGAGCAAGCAAATCGCGGCCGCGGAGGCGATGCTCGCTCAATTCAAAAACGTGCCTCTGTCTACGATCTTAATAACGCTGGCGATCATTCCCGCAGTTTGCGAAGAGTTGTGTTTTCGCGGCTTTGTTTTCGGCGGGCTGCGAACGCGACTGAACGGCGGCTGGGCAATTGTGATTTCAGCGATTCTGTTTGGAGTGTTTCACGAGGTGCTCTTCCCGGGCCGATTGCTGGCAAGCATGTTCTTGGGATTGGTGCTGGGATTCGTGCGTCTGCGATCGGGCAGCGTATTGCCGGGAATGCTGTTGCACTCCACTCATAACGGTTTGTTGCTGACGCTGAGCTATTATCGCGATGAACTTATCGCCCGCGGGTGGGGTATGCAGGACGAAAAGCAGTTACCGATCAGTTGGCATTTGGCAGCGCTTGTCGGTGTTTTTGTTGGGATGATCCTCCTTGCCGCGACGACACAGCGTAAACCAGACTCACAACCAAGCCCGCCAGATTAGAAATTCGGTGCGGCCAGCGTCGAGCGCGCGCTCGATGCGAAACGTACGTTCATACGGCGGATGGCAACACTCTCACGGAGCCCGGTTGGACGGCTTCGCCGCGCTCCGCACTTGCCACGGCGGCGTAGCACAGTGCGAGGCTCGCGAGGTTGTTGCGGGCATTGTTGGTCGGTTCGCGGTTCTCGGCGATGGCCGAGAGTAACTCGGCCATCGTGCCATGGAAGCCGTCGGGGAACCACGCGCCTTTCAGCCGCGGTCGCGCGATGCCCTCGGCGGTCGTCATTTCAACCCGTTGGTGTTCTGTGCTGGGGCCAACGCTGCGAATTGCGCCTTGATGGCCGACGACGAACGTTCGATCCATGTGGTCGAAGCGCGTCGCGCCGTCGAAGATGAGTGTCACTTGTGTCGACTCGTACTCGATGATGGTTTGTGCCAAGAGCGCAGGTTGTATTATTTGTGTGGCGGAGCGGGCCATCGAGGCGTAGATCCGGCGAGGCGTGGCGTCGCCCATGATCGTGCTGACGAAATCGAACCAATGAATGCCGAAGTCGTAGAGTATGAGATGTCGGATCGATTCGAAGGGTGTGCCTTTGACCCAGCTGTGGTCCCAGTGGACGTCGCAGTGAACGGCGTCGATCGAGCCGAGTAACCCGGCACGCACCGCTTCGCGGATGTAGCTGAAGTGAGGCGCCCAGCGGGCGTTTTGATTGACGGCAAGTTTCACGCCCATTTCATCGGCGAGGTCTGCGAGTCGCTCACCAACGTCGAGATCGGTCACAAACGGCTTTTGGCTCAGCACGTGCCTGCCGGCGCGCAGTGCGGCTTCGACAAGCGGCGGCCGTTCGGGCGGGTGGGTGGTGATATCGACGACCGTGACGTCATCGTTCGCCAAGATTTCGTGAAAGCTATCGGTGGCGAGCGCCTCGGGGAAAAACTCGTCGCGACGTTCCTGGGCGCGATCCAGCATCATGTCGCACAGGGCGATGACGCGATAGCCTGCACTCTTGTAAGCCCTCAAATGCCACTTCGAGATGCCGCCGCAACCGACGACGGCGAGGCCGGGTCGAAAACGCTTAGGGTCGCGAGGTCGATAAGGAAGCGGAGGCGCCGAAATGATTGGTACGCGGGGAGCGGCGGGTTTCGCCGCTTTCTCGGTAGAGGTGGGCATGAGGGGGAGTCAGCGGTTGCAATTCTGGGACCTATCGGTAACGATATTTATTGCATGACCGTGGCAATTGATCAAACAGCAGCACGTAGAGGTGCAACGTTCGCAAAGCCTCAAGAGAGGACGGGCCGCCGACGGGGGCCTGCGAGGCGCCGTTCCAGCCAAGGACTTAATTCGGCAATCTGTGTTTTGATGCCACCACGTTAGCAACTGAACGGAGTCGGTTCTCTCGCCGTTCTCTACGCCTCTGCGTGAGCCGAGCTTGCGTTTTCATTAAATTACGCCAACCACCTGAAAAGCACATGGCAAAAGATAGCGGTCAAAAAGCGAGTAAGCGAATCCTGTTGGTCGACGACGACGCGGAAATCATCGAGTCGTTGCGGCTCGCGCTGGAAGCGAACGGCTACTCGGTCCTCGTCGCCCGCGACGGAAACCAGGGGCTGGCTCTTTCGGAGCGCGAGAATCCGGATCTTGTAATCCTGGATATGATGATGCCCAAGCGCAGCGGGTTCTTGGTGCTGGAAAAAATGCGGCGGACTCGTGAAACTCCGATGCGGGTCATCATGATCACCGCGAACGAAGGAACGCGGCACAAAGCATACGCCGAAATGTTGGGTGTTGATGATTACATCCGCAAGCCATTCCCAATGGACCGGTTAATCGAAAGCGTGCAGCGCCTGATCGGTTAGTAACATGCCGCGCCGTGTGTACGCGTGCGCAGCAGGACATGAAATCTGGGGATAGCGCAATGCGAAGAATTTGGCTCCCTGTTTTGGTTGCGATCGTAGCGGCGATTGGGATCTCCCGAACTACTTTGGCGCAACCTGCAGCTTCGGCGCGGCCGGCAAAGGCAAGGGCTCGCTCGAAGGCTGACGACCTTCTGAAGCAGATGGCAGATTACTTCGGCAATCTTCCGGCGTTCTCTTGCAGCGTGGAGTCGCACTTCGAGTTCAAGGCTCACGATCACGACAATAAATCGACCACAAAAATGAAGGTCCGCCTGCAGCGGCCGAACCATTTGGCGCTCGTAGTCGAAAGCGGAGCGATGGGGATGACCGTGATCAGCGACGGCAAGCATCTCACGCAATTTCTGCCGATGGATAAGCGATATGTCGTGATGGATGCGCCACCCGGCCTGGTGGGATTAACCGATGTCGACACGGAATTACCGATCACGATGTTGGGAACGAGTGACGTCGTGATTCCTGCGAGTGCTGCGGAGTTCTATCGCAATTTGATGGATAGCGTCATGAAGTCGGAAGTCGTGGGCCAGGAGAACGTTGGCGGCGCCGTCTGCAATCACCTCCGTTTCGTCCAAGACGATTTCGATTGGGATATTTGGATCGACGCGGGGAAGCGGCCGTTGGTCCATAAGGTGTCGCTCGACCTGGCGAAGCAACTGGAAGACGGCGGACCGCAAATGAAAGGCGCGAAGATTGATTTTGCCGTTACATTTTCAGATTGGAACGTGGCGCCAAAATTCGCGGCAGAAGACTTTTCTTTCAATCCGCCGGAGGGTGCGAAAAAAGTAGACGAGCTGATTGAGGACAATGAGCCGCCACATCCCTTGTTGGGTCAACCGGCTCCGCCGTTTACGACCACCGATGTGAATGGCCACCCGATCGATTTGAAGAAGTATCTCGGCAAGAACGTCATTTTGCTTGATTTTTGGGCGACGTGGTGCGGGCCATGCGTCGAGGCGATGCCGCAAGTGGACGCGGTGGCCAAGCAGTATGCGAGCAAAGGCCTGGTTTTCTACGGGGTGAATGCAGGTGAAGATGCCGCGGCGGTAAAAAGCTTTTTGAAAAGCAGTAAAATGGATGTGCCGGTCGCGATGGATGAAAAAAAGAAGATTGGCCCGATGTACCAGGTTTCGGGGATACCTCAGACGCTGCTCATCGGACTGGACGGCAAGGTGCAAGTCGTGCACGTTGGGTACAGCCCTAAGCTGCCAAAGCTGCTGACAAAGGAGATTGCGGCGTTGCTGGCCGGCAAGGACTTGGCGAGCGAAACTTTGGCCAAAGCTGCGGAAGCGGAAAAACAACACGCAGCAGAACAGGCCGAGGCGCGATCCAAGGGCTCGTCGTCAGCTGAGTCAGCGGCCGAACCGCCCGCTCAGAAGTGAGCATCAACGCTCCGTTGCATCAAGCAGGCGGCTATTCCAATGAGATAGCCCGCGCGAGCGGCTGCAGGACTGTGTCGACGACATAGCCGTCGACCACCTCTCGGCAGACGCGCGACAACCGATCGATGACTTCGACGTACGTCGAATCCGGCGGCAGACTGCCGTATTGCCGAGCGGTCACGTAGACGCTGACCTGCTCATCTTGAAACTCGCCAGTGCGAATTTGATAGGCGTTGGTGCGAGTTTCCACATTCACGCGGCATTGGGTGCGGCATTCATCATCGAGCGCGAACGTAATCGCGGGCTCGTTGCTTATGAACGAGGTGCCCGGCATTGCGGCTAGCTTTTCAAAGGCAGGGCAAACGCCGAGCGCCTCGGCAATCAGTTGATTCTGGTTGCCGCGGTACGTGAAATCGAAACCAACCATGAGGTCGAGCGCTTCGCAATCGAGCCGGCTGAGCGAGAGGCCGTAGGGAGCCAGTTCCAGCACATGGCGATGCTGGGCGACGGCCGAGTCGAAGGAATCGGGATTCACATAACCAGAACAAACGCGGCGCGTTTCGACCGAGCACCAGCGGTAACTTCCGCGGTCTTTGTCGGCTTCGAGGATAAAGTCGCCTTTATCGCGCGCATAGAAGTTCCGCAACTCGGGAAACTTCTTCTGCATTTGTTCGAAATAATGGAGGATTGCCTCGCGGCTGCCCGTTAGCTCCATCTCGGTGCTGAGGTTCATGCTTACGTAATAATCGTCAGCAAGCGCATGATAGGAACTCATCGGTCGCGTAAATCCTCGAGGATTGTGCTGCGGACGGAGGAATTAGCGGTCCACCCTCGACGTCGCCACCCACAAGTATAAAATGATGTTGTCGGCGATGTCAAAGCATCGGCGAGTAGCACGGTTTTTCCAGGAGGGTGCTTTCATGCTCACGACGTTTAATCGCACGAAAGAATCGTCGCGCCGGCGCGAAGCGAACGATGGTGAAGCACGTCGCACGTACATCGCGCCGTTCTTAACTGAGCTAAATTGGATGGCGGTTGCGTGGCGAGACGAAGAGCTAGAGGGCAATGCGTTCGGTCACGCGTCGCGGCGTTCGGCGGAACTTTCGCTGGCGCGCTTGCCGGGGCTGGCGCAATCGTTCTGTCGAATCGACATAGAAAGCCAGGCTGCGGAGCTGCCCGATTGGGCGGCGGAGTTGATTGGTAAGCTGCAGCGGTTCGCGGAAGGTGAGCCGGTCGATTTTTCTTCAACACCGCTCGCGTTCGATCATCTGACTTCTTTTGGTCGACATGTTGTAGCTGCCTGCCGGCGGATCCCTTGGGGCCAGACGCGTAGTTACGGCGAACTGGCGGCAGAGTGCGGCTCACCGGGCGCGGCGCGGGCTGTCGGCAGTGTGATGGCCAAGAATCGCTATCCGCTGATTGTGCCCTGCCACCGAGTTTTGGCCGCCGGCGGCGAGCTGGGCGGCTATTCAGCGCCCGATGGGCTGAAGATGAAGGAGCGTTTGCTCGAAATGGAGTGCTTCACCGCAGATTTTACTCGCAAGAAGCCGCGCTAATTCGTCTGCGCTGCTAACCAAACATCTGGCCGATTTCTCGCAAATAGTCGAGTGCCTCTTCCAGCTCTGGCGCAACGACTCCCGGCTGGCGTCCTGCGCGATCGCACTCGCCGAGCGAGACTAAGTCTTCAAAGTACTCGGACTGCTCGAGACGACGGCGCGCGCGGGCTCCGAGCGACCCGTCGGCAAGCTGGTGAGCCAGCATATGGTGCTCAATCAGCCACGCGGTTCGTTCGGTGATGAAACCGTCGAGCGCTTCGACCGCCGCTGCTTCGTGAGCGGTCGGATCAATTGCTTTGCCGATGTCGTGCAGCAATGCAGCCGTGAGAAATTCTTCGTCGTATGCTTGGGCGTCTCGGGCGTGATCGAACACCTGAAGGCTGTGATAAAGTGCATCGCCCTCCGGATGGTACTTGAGCGGCTGCTTCACATTTTCCAACGGCAGCAACAGCGATTCATAAAGTTGAAAGCGATCGACCTGGTTCGCCGCTTCATCGGCCGCGGCGGCAAGATCGAGATTCGGATACTGCTCGGCGAGAAACTGCTCTAACTCAGCAATGCTCGCCCGTTCGATAGCTTTCCCCGTGATCGAGCTTTTGAACGCATAGTGCAGCTGATTCACTGGGTACAGCGTGAGCTCGAACGAAAAGCGGTCGGTGAGGTGGATGTGCGTGAAGATCCGCTCTTCGCCGTATTTGCGGACCTGCTTGCGCTCGACGACGTAGGTCAGCCCATCCTGATCGAGCAAGTGTGTAATCGCCTCGCTTGTATCGGAGAATATGTGCAGGTCGATATCCGAACCTTGGCGCACGTGGCCCGTGAGGACGCTGCCGATGAGTCGCGGACGAAACGGCGCGAGGCGCTGCATCATGGAGAGCGCGGCAAGCCGCATGGCGAGGAGGTTGTCGTTGCGCGAATCGCCTTCGAAAAGTCGCGCGAGCAGTTGGATCTGATCGCGAATTTCGACGTTACTGGGCAGATCCGCTGGCTTCACCCAGCCGTGACAAGTTTGGCGAGCAGCCTTTTGCTTTGCGGTAAAGTATTCCGTCACCTCGCGGGAATACATCAAACGTGCGGCTTCCCAAGCAATTTGCCGCCGAAGTTTCGAAGAACTCATAAATCGGCGCCGTAAGCCCGTGGTTGGCGCGGAGGGCAACGAGATTGCGTCAAACTTGTGTTTTCGAGGGAGGATATTTCGCCGGAATTGTAGCAAGCTGACGGCGTCGATCAAACAACGGGAGAAGACAGATCGCAAGCATTGCCTCGATAAAGCAGGCAAACGTTTGCGGTTCTGGCACTTGCACGAGCGCGGCACCACTCGCAGTGTGAACAGTGGAGCCGAGGTCACTGCGCCAGAGCACGTAATCGGCTTCGTCGATGACGTTGTTGTGGTTGCCGTCGGCAGCTAAGCCGGCGCCCGTGTTGCCGTAGCTGGAACGCCAGATCGCGTAGTCATCCATATCGACATCGCCATCCTGGTCGTAATCGCCTGGCAACAGTTGCGAGGTATTAATTTTGAAGATGGCGCCCGTGCCGTACGAGACGATGTATTGATTTCCGACCGAGTCTTCGGCGAATGACGAGGGGAGGGAAAGCGAGCCGACGTTTGGCGTTAATAGGCCATCGATATTGGTTACCGCAAACGTCGTTGTATTCATCGCCCAATAATGGCTGCTCTGTTCGTCTCCGAAGATATAAGTTCCCTGCAAACTCGGATCCGGGCCGCGGTAGACATAACCACCTATGACGGCGTTGCCTTGGAGCGAACCAGTCCCATGTCCGTAGGCATAGACGGGGGCAACGTAATTGGCAGGAATTGCCCCGCCGATTCCACTCGCGGGCGTTTGAATATCGCCCTCGCGAAGGCGCCAGCCGTAGTTAGAGACGGTTGTTTTGTTCGCCGGCTGCTTGTCGATTTCCTCACGCGTGTCTTGGCCAACGTCGCCGATCCACAAGTCGCCGGTATCGCGATCGAAGCTGGCTCGGTACGGGTTCCGCAATCCATAGGACCAAATCTCATCGTCGCCCGTTGTATTCGCAAACGGGTTGGTGGGCGGAATAGAGTAGTTTTTAGTTGCGTCGGAAGGAAAAGCGTCAGCCGAAACATCGATACGGAGTTGCTTTCCCATCAGGTCGTTCGTGATGTTCTGCGCATTGCCGCCCGGCTCGTAGTGGCCGGCGCCCGAGTCATTGCCTATTCCACCATCACCCGAGTCGATGTAGAGGTAGTGGTTGACCGTGTCCTTCGGATTGAAGCCAATCCAACCGCCCACATGATTGTCCTCGGGCCGCGCCCAACTCATGATTTCGTTCGCAGTCGTATTCGCAACGTACGGGTTTGCTGAGACAGAGTACTGGCGAATATGCGTCGAGAAGGGGGAGGTCGCCGTAGCGGCCGAGCCGCCGGTCACCGGTAGACCGCCATTATCCACCGTGACGTAAACATAGAACTTGCCATAACCGGAGGCGCCCACTTTGTTGTAGTCCGGATCAAAGGCGAGGCCGACTAAACCACCCTCGTTGGCGGAATCGGTGTCTGGGATCGTTAGAAACGACGTCGTGAGCACCGATTTGGTCGTCAGGTCTACGACTTTGATCGCCCCAGTTTTTTGCAGGACGAATAGGTGATTCGGATCGCCCGGCGCGAATGTCGCGAATGTCGGAGAGGTGAGGCCCGAGGCAACGCGGGTGGTGCCGCTGAGTGCTGCGTTCGCAGCTTCCATCAAAAGCAAGCACAAAATCAATCCCGCCGGCCCAACCTTCTTGAATTCCTGCATCTTTAGTCTCCTCTCACCGGTGATAGTGAATTGTCCTATCTTAGCAAAAGACGTGCCCTCACGAGCGGTCGGGTTTTTCTCTCGCGAAGGTGCCCGCCTCAACTCCAAAACTGCCTGTCCAGCATGCGATAATTGACCGCCTCGCTGACGTGCTCGGCCGAGATTTCCGCGCACTGGTCAAGATCGGCGATCGTACGGGCCACGCGCAGAACCTTGTCATGAGCGCGGGCGGAGAGCCCCAATTCCTGGATGCTAGTGCGGAGCAAGTTCGTGCCTGCATCATCGAGTCGGCAATATTCGCGGATTTCGCGAGTCGTCATCTGGGCATTTTGGCGCGTTTTGGAATTCAAGAATCGCGCTTGCTGAATGGCACGGGCGGACATGACGTGCTCGCGCATGGCCGTGCTCGTTGTGCCGTCGCGCGAACCGCTCAATTCTTTGAATGGCACCGCCGGCACCTCGATGTGCAGATCGATGCGATCGAGCAGCGGACCGCTGATTTTGGCCATGTATCGTTCGATCTGAGGTATCGTGCAGTGGCATTCGCGGCGCGGGTCGTTGCGATACCCGCATGGGCAGGGGTTGAGCGACGCGATGAGGACAAAGTTGGCCGGAAAGGTGGTGGAGTTCAGCGCCCGGCTGATGGTGACGTGGCCGTCTTCCAGCGGCTGGCGAAGGACTTCGAGGGTTGTGCGGTTGAACTCGGGAAGTTCGTCGAGGAACAACACGCCATTGTGAGCCAGGCTAATTTCGCCGGGCGAGGGAGTCGAGCCGCCGCCGACAAGGCCGGCATTAGAAATCGTGTGATGCGGCGCTCGGAACGGACGCCGGGCTAGTAAGGGCTGGCCAATTGCCAGCCTCCCGACCGCGCTGTAGATACGCGTCGTCTCGACCGACTCCTCTGCTGACAGCACGGGCAAAATAGTTGGCATGCGCTTGGCCAGCATGGTCTTTCCCGAGCCGGGGGGGCCGACCATCAGCAAGTTGTGACCGCCCGCGGCCGCGATCGTGACCGCACGCTTGGCCATCTCCTGACCACGCACATCGGCGAAGTCATCTTCGTACTGCGATAGTTCCTGAAACAGTTCCGTCAGGCGCGAAGGAGTCGGCTCAATATCCAGCTGCCCGGCGAGAAAGGCGATCGTTTGCGACAGGCTGTCGACCGCGATTACATCGAGATCTTCGACAACGGCCGCCTCCGCGGCGTTGGCGCTCGGCACGATGATGCCGCGGAGCTTCTTTCCGGCAGCGGCTGCGATCGCCATCGAGAGCGCGCCTTTCACAGGACGGGTGCTGCCGTCGAGCGCGAGTTCGCCGACGATCGCAAATTGATCTAAAAGATTGCTTTTGTATTGGCCGCTGCCGGCAAGAATGCCAGCGGCCATTGGCAAGTCAAAGGAGCCGGCACTTTTTGGGAGTTCCGCCGGGGCCAAATTGATCACGACGCGGTCCTGCGGCCGGACGAAGCCGCTGTTGACCATCGCCCGTTCAATGCGGTGTGTGCTCTCTTTCACTGCTTGCTCGGGAAGACCGACGAGCAGCGTTTTTGGCAGAGCGCCCGGCGATACGTCCACCTCGACCTCGACGGGCAATGCGTCGATTCCTAACAGCGAGAACGTATGCAGCTTGGCCAGCATAGGTGCCTAGTGTAACACACGGCGCTAGAGATATCATGGCGGCGATTTAGCTACGATTTGCGGCGTTTACTGGCGAGTCGAGCTGTCGCGACGATATGGCATTGCCAAGGCGCGACTGCGGAGCATACGTCAAGCGTACAATGCCGTATTCGTCGTTCCTTCTCGAACAGCTCCATTCCTAAAAACAGTTGCAGGATCAAAACATGATCAACGCACTTGAGCTCCGAAAAGCCGATCACCCGATTGAACCCCTGTTCGTGGAACGTTGGTCGCCTCGGGCGATGAGCGGCGAACCGTTAAGCGAGGGCGAGATCCTCACGCTGTTCGAGGCGGCGCGTTGGGCGCCCTCGACTTACAACGAGCAGGAATGGCGGTTTTTGTACGCGCGCCGGGAAACACCGCACTGGGAAACCATTTTTGATTTGCTTGTCGAGGGCAACAAAGCTTGGTGTAAAAACGCGGCGCTGCTAACCGTGATTGTTGCGCACAAAGTCTTTTCGCAAAACGGCAAGCCGAACCCGGTGCATTTGTTTGATGTCGGCGCCGCATTCGAGAACATTGCACTGCAAGGAACGGTGATGGGGCTCGTCGTGCATGGCATGCAGGGCTTCGACTTCGAGAAGGCGCGGACGGCGCTCAACGTTCCAGACGATTACGCCGTGGCGGCCATGTTCGCTGCCGGGCGTCCGGGACCGCTGGAGATGCTCCCGGAATCGATTCGCCAGCGCGAAAAACCGAGCGATCGAAAGCCAGTCGGGCAGATTATCTGCGAAGGTGCGTTCGCGTTCTGAAGGAATGAGCGTCGAACAGCAAGCGTCAATCTGTAGGGTAGCGTGGAGGTTTCATCGGCCCTTCGTCACTGACGAGCCCACATTGATCGGGGTGGGCAAGCAAGTCCGCAATCTTAAGCTTCTTGCCGTCCACTTCAATCGTATCTCGAATCAACCGCACGCCGTGGCTGTAATCCACATATTGATTCCAATGTACAATCGTAAGGGGCTGGATTGGCTGCCCATTCAATTGTCGCCACCCATAAATCGCAAGGCGTTGCGGCCGCTCGAAAATGCGCGGCGTGAGAACGATGTCCTTCTTGATGCCGATCGTCAACAATCCGAGTGGTTTGCCGGCTCGCTGCCCTTCAATGATTTGATTGTGCTCGACAAACGTGGAGACCGCTTCACGCGCTTCAGTCATGGGATGGGGTTCAAGCTTTAGCTCAGCCTGCGAATCGATGGCATCGACGATTTTGCGGGTTGGTAGAGAACAACCGAATTTGTCTGCGATCAATTGCGCGGTTTGCGGCATCATCGGAATCCGCACGAAATCGTCGTCGCTGCCAACGGCGAGGTAATCGGGTGCAACCGCCAAAATGCCAGTCACTTCGGTATCGTTTTTGTCGGCTGTCAGCCGACCACGGATTTCAATCTTTTTGAATTTCCGCAGAAAATCAGGAAAGTTACCGCTCAAAATTTCGCGGAGGATCGCGGCGTCGCGTTTGATAACGTCTTTTTGATCCAACTTGACAATCTGTTTTGCGAACTCCGCTCCGCCAATTGCATTCGCAGGCCGTTTGGGAAGGCCCGCCATCGTGGTTGACGGTAGGTTTGTCGAGGGCGATTCGCTGGTTTTCGTTTTCTCTTTCTTTTCGCCGGGTGTTGGTTCCGCTTGAACGAACTTTGTGTAGGCGCGCGGCCCGCCAAATGTTCCCCAGCGACCTTCTTGCGGCGTTCCTAAAGTCGCGATCTGTAGCAACCCGTTCATCTCCCCCACCAGGGCCGTGTGCAGAATTTTGTTTTCGGGATTCGGATGCTTAAAGAAATGGATGCGGCCCCCGAGGCCGGTCGTTTCTAGAAACGGCGCATGTTCTGAATCGCTCAAATCGAAGACTTTGCCGAGTGCGTCGTGCATTCGTCCCGTGGCGCGGAAGGTTCCCCCAGTCTCGCTCACCACCTTTTTACCATTGAACGTAATTTCGCGGTCGTCGTAGCAGATGACGATCAAACGATTCTTGTCGTCGGCGTTAAGCCAGTCTTCGAATTTCTTAGCATGCTGCGCCGCGTCGAACGAATAATTGGCGTCGAGAAACGCGATGCGATCGATATATGCGGGAATGACATTCGCTGATTCGATGAGGCCAAACATGAAGCTTCCGCCGCCGCTGTGGCCGCTCAGTGTGACCTTCGTCGCGTCGTCGCCAAACTCGTTTCGCCACGATTTTACAAGTTCGCCAATCTTTGCATTGGCATCTTTCACACTTTTGCGAAACGAAGGCCAACTCAAACCTGGCGCTTCAGCGCAAACGACCACGATACGCTCGTCCGGAAAAAGTGTTCTTAACATCCGAACTTGGGCCGCAATGTGCTGGATGTCGTAATGCCAATCCAGGGGCGCCTTCAATTCGCACCCCAGAGTTTGCTCGAGCGTGTTGCCGTTCGGCAACGCGAATACGATTAAGCGGGTCGCTTTGGCGGGCGCGCCCTTATCGTCGAGCGGGGC
>DATBAY010000487.1:0-8344 GCA_036271295.1 Lacipirellulaceae bacterium
TTTGACGTCTGCCCCTTCCTTGAACGGCATCCGGATCAAGTACCCGTCGACACGTGCGCGGACTTCGACCGACTTAACGGCTTCGGTCCGCCCTGTGAACACGGCGTAGTCAGTGACTTTTTGCTCGAGCGGATTGCTTACGACGACGACGGTCGGCGCAGGTTTAACGGCTGCTGTGGATTGCTTCGAACAGCCGGACAAAATCTGGCAAGTCGCTGCGGCCAAACCGGCGGCCAGGGAAACGCGCATCGAGAACTGCTTCATCATTCCAATCAAATGCCCAATCAGGAAGGTTTAGTTTACCGCTTGGTAAATTATAGATCAGAATATTTAACGGCAAATAGGGTATTTCTTTGAAAAATGACTGCCGAAGCACTATATTTATTTAACCACGAACATTATCCAACCTTTTACCGGGTTACGGATGGCGGACGAACGAACACGTGACTCGGAATCTACTCGCAATGCCGTGCTCTGCGCGGCCGAGCGACTATTCGCCGAAAACGGTTTTGCCGCGACCTCGGTGCGAGATATTTCGCAGGTCTCCGGCGTCTCTCATCCGCTTATTCACCATCACTTTGGCGGCAAGAACGACTTATATGCGGCCGTTAAGCGTCGACTCGTTGAGGACTATGCCCGCCGATTTCCCAACGCGGCGAAGGCGGCCAATCGGCCCCTGAATGTTCGCGCCGAAATGCGGCGGCTCATGAAGTACATCGGCGGCAACCCGATGATGCTGCGACTCGCCGCGCGGACTCGCCTGGAGGGCGATCATCAAGCGTGGCCCGGCGAACCGGCTGTTCTCGATATGCTCACGCGGCGAATCAAGTTCTCCCAACAGCGAGGCTTGATTTGCCAGGACATCTCCGCCGAGCACCTCAGCATCATGCTCTTGGGCCTCGTCTACTTCTGGCTAGAAAGACGAGAGTACCTCGCGTACCGCTTCGGCAAGCGAATCAATGACGCGGACTACCTCCGCCAGGCAATTGGACTTCTCGAGCGCGGCATCGAACCTCGTGGCAAACGCAATTCTGCGGCCGATTGCCGCGAGAAATCGGAGTAGACGCGCTCTAGCGCCGGCTGAGATCTAGACCAGCCTCAGAGGCTGCTCCCGGACTGACATAACAATTGAACTGTCGGGTCCATTTAGTCGCGTACGGACGCCCAAATGGCCGCTGAAAGTTCCCTCCAATACGTTTCCGACGACAACTGCAACGCCATCGCGGTGATCGTGCCAATCGAAGTCTGGCGCGAAATCGAATCCGAACGTGAAACCGCCTATCTCCTGAAAAGCAACGCGATGCGGAACCGACTCATCGAAGCCAAGACCCGCATCGGAGGCGTATCGCTTGACGAAGTCCGCCAGAAGCCTGGAATTTGACACCGCCGCGCTGGACGATCTCGCTACGCTGGTCCGGCAAGAGAAGAATTTGCGAACGGTCATCCGGCCAAGCTCGCCTTTAACGGTCGAGTTCCGTTGAAATTCAGCCCCATATTGCCGCAAGAAATCCTGGGATTGTGGCGAAAGAGAAAAGCCGCTCGGATCAATTCCAAGAACACCTATTCGGTTACATAACGTCCTTTATGCAACATAATATCGGTTCTTAAACCAGCCAGAGTTCGAGCAATGCTTACGCCGTAGAAATAGCGTTCGTGCACGCGACCGCGGTACGGGGGATCTCATTTGCCTTGAGCTTCGTCCCGGCGGCTAGGTATTTGGAGTCGAAGAAACCTCTTTCGACGCGTCAGCGGTCAAATACGGGGCTCGGTTTTTGGTTTAGGCTCCCGCTGATGGCCGCCATGTCTTTCGATGTACTGTGAGTTTCCGCGTTCCGAGAAAACGGTGGGTTTTTGACCAATGTCACACGTTGAAGAGTTGCCGGCATTTTCTATGCGGACCGGCGTTGGCGGTATCCAAGCAAACCGACAAACCCTATTGAGGCGAGCGGAACGGTCGACGGCTCGGGCACCGCCGTGAGCAGAAACATATGTGCCTCGCCACGGATAACGCCGGTGCCGGCGATTTGCCCCGCATCGTTGATCGCGTCTGCCTCAAACAGATGCCAGCCGGAATTGGGATCGATCAGCGAATTCAGATCAACCATTCCCGTCCCAACGGTGTACCGATAGGCGAGCATGCCATTCGCATCGAACGTTGCGCCGACAACCTCGCCGGCATTATTAATTCCGAAACCCTCGCTGATCGTCCCTCCCAACGTACCGAGATCGTGCATCGTGCCGTCGTACAAGAAGGCGTGGAATTCCGCGTTGCCAGTTGTGTAGGAGTGACCGGTCACCTGTCCGGCGTCATTGATTGCGTACGCAAAACTTCCCTGGTCGCCGCCAAGGGTGCCGAGATCGGCCATGGAGCCGGAGGCATCGTTAGGAGTTGTCGGAGTCCAAAGAAAGCCGTGTTGGACTGTTGGCGATACTGCGGTAATGCCGGCGACTTGTCCGCCGGCGTTGATGCCAGTGGCTTGCGAACCGCCAAAGGCGTCCAAATCGAACATCATGCCGCTGGCGCTGTTTGCCGTTGTCGGATTCCAGAGAAATGCATGGCCGTTGCTCGCGCCAACGACTTGCCCCGAGGCGTTAATGCTCGTGGCAGCGCTGAACGATCCGCCGAGCGTCCCCAAATCGTGCATGGCGCCATTTGTACCGTTGGGCGCGGTCGGATTCCACACAAAGGCGTGATGATCGCCGCCGCCTAGAGCGGAGATGCCAACCACTTGCCCACTCGCGTTGATGCTTAGCCCCTGGCTATCGCTTCCTGCCAGCGTTCCTAAGCCAAACGCCGTGCCGCTGGTGCCGTTGGGAGCTATGGGGCTCCACAGCGTAGCTTCCGAAGATGAAAGGTATTCGCTGGTTATTTGTCCATTTGCATTGATGCTGACGCCGCTGCTACTTGCGTAAACGTTGAGAGGGCCGAATGCCCCCAAATCAGTGACGGCGTATTGGATATCCGCCTGAGCCGCGGCGGAAGACGCAAAGACTGCCGTTAAGCACGCGCAGACGATTTGGCTGACATAGCCGGTGTGATTCGACAGGATGATGGGCTTCATGAGCGGTCTCCGCAACAGAGGTTAAATGCTTGGATGGTTTCTCACAGGACACGCGAAATCGGCGCGGGACTTGATTGCATTCCCTCGTCTCGCTGCTCTTGCCGTTTCTGGTTATCATGGCCCCAGTGGCAAACTCATCAATCCCACTGAACAGTGGGGGCGTGCCGCCGGATCCTTGCTCGCAACCCAGCATCGCCACCATGTCTTTGCCTCAGGAGGATATCTCGAGCGTGATTCGGCTGGTCCGCGAAGTTTGTGACCGGTGGGATGATCCGCACGCGTGGAGAGCTCATCTTTTGAGCGGAATGTGCCAGCTGATCCAGGCGAATACCGGATCGGCGTTTGATTCCGAGCTGCCCGGCGAAGGCCGCTTTGGCAAGATTCGCACGCTCGCCGTAACGGGACCGCCCGACGTGATGAGCAACGCTTTGATCGAACGAGGAGCGGCGGAAGTGGCCGAGCGGCCGTGGCAGGAGGTGTCGGACCAATCGCTGCCCGGAATCGCGTCGCTGTTCGCTGAATTTGCCAGCCAAGGATGGGTAACGACCATGCGGCGAGAGTTAGTCGACGACGCGTCGCATTATGCGTCGGCGCACTACAGGGACTTACTTCGTCCCGCCGACGCCGACGACTACATCTGGTCGATTCGCTGGGTCGACGCTCCGCAACGCGTGGAGTCGCTGATCGCCACGCGTCCCCACGGCGCCACGGGCTTTGGACCGCGCGAAATCCTGCTGATGAAGCTCTTGCACGATGAAATCGCGCCGCTCGTGGGCGTGCGGTTGGCAACCGAGGAGCATTTGTGTCGCGATGGACTTTCCAAACGACTTCGCGAAACCCTCTCGCTCCTGTTGGAGGGCCTTAGCGAAAAGGAAGTCGCCCAAACGCTCGGCCTTAGCGCCAGCACCGTGCACGAGTACGTCGTAATGCTTTACAAGCACTTTCGGGTCTCGTCCCGCGCGCAACTGTTGGCGTATTTCATTCGCAGAACGCCTGCGCCTCGAACAGAGGAATGCGGCTAAAGAAAACAGTGCATCGACTCGCGTTTACGTGGGTCCCCTCGACCGACAAAACTTGACAGACGGTTTGCCCAAGTCAGAAAACGTTGGGTTGATGACGCAGTTGGAGTCGGTGCCCAACCCAATCCGTCTCAAAAGATCCAACCAGACGTTTTACGGGACACAAATCGTGCCTCACAAAACGTGTGTCACAACGGTCGTTTCTTGATCAGTGTCACACGTCAACGAGTTTATGACGCATCTGCGCGATGTAGCGAGCACATCGCGAGCACCACTAGAATGACCATGACGAGGGTCGTGGGCTCAGGGACGGCAGAAGTTGTAATCGTGCCCGCACCGCTGCCCGGCGGTTGACCGAAGTGGGCCCGCCAGACGTTGTAGTCGGCCTGGACATACGTCGTCGCCAATCCTTTGCGCCAAACGACGTAGTCGGCAGCATCGACGACGCCGTTTCCGTTATAGTCACCTGGAATTCCGGCTGCGGTGACGACGCTAAGCACTCCAGTTGTATAGAGGGATGAAGTGTTCCAACCCAATCCGGCCGACAGCACAGGAAGCTGCAGATGCGTGAACGCGCCACTGAGGTTTCCATCGAGAATATCGAAGCTGCTTCCCAGCGCGGGAGTGAAATTGTTGAGCGTGACGACGAGCGAACCATTCAGGCTGACCGCTCCACTCGCGACGAGCGCGCCGTATAGTGTAAATCGAGTCGGACCACCGATTGCGATGGAGAGCGTACTCCCCGAAGCGAGCGTTGCAGTGCCCGTATTAAATGTGCCGCTATTCAGGCTCAGCGTGCCGTTGTTTAGAAGCGATCCGGTATGGAGTGCGCCACCGGAGAGAAGCAACGTACGAGATGGATCAATGGTCGTCGTACCCGTAAGGGTCAATTGGCGAGTGCTATCGAGCGTCACATTGGTGCCGAGCAGGCCGCTGGTGCCGATGAGACAATTCCCGACATAGCTGAGCGATCCGGCGATAAAGGTCAGCTGGCTGGCGTTCGGAGTGTATGACTTGAATTGGGCCGTGCCACCGTTGATCATGAGAATCTGACCAGACGCCAGATTGAAAAAGCTGCCTGCGTCTACATGAAGCGCGCCACCGTTGATCGTAACGTCTCCATTGGCGTTGAGCGTGCCAGTGCTTGTGCTGCTGCCGACGTTTACCGTGCCGGTTTTATTAATTGTCAGCCCAGCGGTGCCGGTGGTCAGCGTGCCGCCGGAGACAACCTGGCTGATATTAATGGTCGCCGAGCCATTCCCATTGGATCCCGCGTAAATGCCCGTGCGTAAAGCCAGGCCCAAAGATCCGTAATAATCGGATTGCGTGAGCGCCGAGTTGGCGGAGTTGATTTCGAGTAATGCGGTCGGTGTGCTCGCGCTGCCGTCGGTGGCAAGTTTAATATTTCCCGTCAGCCCCAGGGTGGAGCCGCTGACCAACGCGACGCTTCCATTGGCTGACGTTCCGTCGTCGGCGAGTAATAAGTCGCTCAATGTGGAGTAGTTTCCCGATGCGCCGTTTTCGAGAAGCAGCTCGCCCGTACCGCCAGACGTACCGACGAATTGCTGAAGGCGATATGCATTAACATCGCCGCCGCCGGGTGTACTCCACGTCGCGCCAACCGTAATTTTTGAACCGCCGCCGACGATTACCAGGCCATTGAATATTGAACTGACGACAGGGTCGTAGCCAGTTATAAAGTACCCGCCAACGGTGATCTGACTAGCATACTGCGCCACGAGCACCGCACCGCCTTGGACCGACAGATTGCTGGTACTAAGCGTCAGTGGAATTGCGCCGCTGCTTCCCAAGGTTAGCGATGTATTTCCGTTCGCATTGGGAAGCGATACTATGCCAGTGACAGTGAGCGTCTGCGCGCCGAAGCTACCGACTGCCGGATTGATCAAACTGACAAATGAAACATTACCCCTCAACACATTCAAGTTTTGAATCGTCGGCGAAGTTTCAAAATACTCAGTGTAAGTACTGTCGAGTCCGAGAGCGGCAGTGTCGGCCGTGGACGGGACGCCAGCAGGCGTCCAGCGAGAAGCGTCGTCAAAGAACGCCCCGGGAGTGTTCAGTGAATAATTGGTCGCACGAGCGGCCGACGCTGGGGACAGTGCCGCGATCACGAACGACGTTAGTAAAGACAGCCACCGAATAGATCGAGTCATAGCTGCACTTCTGCAATAAACGGCCGATTTTCGTATCCCGCGGTGACCGCGATTAGTCATGTTCGCGAAACACGCAATATCTGCTTCGAAGATGGCGCGCGGAGCATTTGCTCGAGAAACCCGACCACGACAGGATACTCACCAAAAGACCAAACGGTCCTGGCGGCAATGACCGGGCGACGGCGGAGGCCGTCCAGAGGTCTAAAAGCCAGCAGAAGTCTCAGTATCCTAATCCGCCAGAGCATGAATGGCAATTAATCAGCTTCGAAGAGCTTCAATTGCTCACCGCCCGCCCGTGGGGCTACCGTGAAGCAATCTCGGAGCCCGCCTCGTGCCCCGGCGACTTCTGAATATCGCGCCTGTCATTTGCCTCGTCGCTTCGCATTGCCAAACTATCCGCCTCGGGGGCGACGTACGACCAACTCTACTACGCAGGCGACGACCAGCAGCGCAGCGGTGGAGGGCTCGGGGACGGCGGGACCGTTTGGTACGACCGTCAGGAATTCAGGCGCGTTCGAATTGACGATGTTGAAGTCACCAAGTGGAGTTCCCGAAAGCGAGAAGTGGCGAATTATGTTGGTGCTGGACAAATAAAGACTGTTGCCATCGGGCGCTAAGCCGATCCCTCCGAAATTGCCAGATAGTCCAGTACTGAAACTTCCCAGCACGGTGCCGTCAGTCTCGAAATGCACGGCCATGTTACCGTTAAATTTACTTGCCCAAAGCGTGCCGTCAGAAGGGCTCATCACGAGATCTTCGGCGCCAAACGTAGTTGGGATTGTTCCGAGGTAAATACCCGCCGCGCTGATCTTTGCTATTCCGGACCCAGCCTGATTGGTCACATAGAGTACGTTGTCTGAGCCGACGGTGAAGCCGCCTGCGCGGAATCCAGCTGGCGTGTCGACCGAATGCAAGAGCACACCGCTCGGACTAAAGATGCCGATGGTGTCCTCAAGCGTCCCCGTGCCACTGCGCGCTAAATCGCCGTCGGCAAATACAGCAATGTCAGAAAATGTGGAATCAAACTGGGAGGCGTCAAAGCCACCAATAAGGGTGCCGGCAGGATTGAAAACGTTAATTCCGCCGGTCTCGGCCGTGAATCGTTCGGTTGCAAGATTTCCCTCGGGCGTCAATGCGGCCGCGTATCTACCGGTATCGCCAGGGCTGTTGAAGGTTTGCAGTAGGGTGCCGGTCGGGCTATATCGCTGCAAGTTGTTACCGAACAGATTGTTCACCAATATTTCCCCCGGCGCGAATGGAGCCGCCGAGGAGTCGGAACTAGCGACGCAAAATATGATGAGTACAACCAGGAATTTGATGGTTGTTAGAATCAAGAAAGTAGCCGCTTCTTTGACGGGCATTAATGCTCCTAAACAGTGATGGCAGTATAAACCCGCATCTACTCTAGCTGTGGTCGGGCTTGGTTACTACGACGAACTGCCAATCACACTTGATATTCTAAAACGCCAATCACAGCGGTTCGATTAGCGACGCGTTCCAACGCCGCGATGAGTGCCGCGCCTCTGATCTCAGAAACCTCACGAGTTCTCGGAACTCCAAGAGTGTGCCGACAAACCTATGAGTTGATGACTTACTGCAGGGAGCGGCTCTAAAACGGTGGTTAGTTGGGAATCTTAGGAATCAAGGCGGTTGGCACGGGTTCTTGGTAAAGTTTTCGGCCCACCTACTAGCACAAATGCCATAAGTCCGATGCCCAGCAATACAAACGTCGCTGTTTCGGGAACCTCCGCGGTGTACAAGTAAGCCCGTGCCACCGCGGCTTGATCATTGAGATCCCATGTGTTCAGAGTGTCAACCTGGGGTCCATTGCGACCCCAAAACTCGCCATAATGGCCAAGTGGATCACGCTTATCGTCGTGCAGCCAGACCAACGCTCCGTTGACCTTGTTGAGCCAAAGCGGATTACGGTCGTGCAAATATAGGTTGTCAAGCGCATCGACCAATTCGAACGCCCAAAACCCTTCATCGTTGATCCGCCCTGTCGCGGAGTCGAAGTAGCGCGTAATCGTCCGGTTTGCCATGCGCTGGGCCTCGGTCAGGTAAGCGGCGCTCCCAGTCGCATCGTAGA
>DATBAY010000488.1:0-8362 GCA_036271295.1 Lacipirellulaceae bacterium
GCGCTCAGCATCAAACTTCCAAATAAGAATCTCATCCAGCCCCAAATCCACATGGAGCACATACCGCCCCGTGGGGTCTGCCCCGATCATGTGCGCATGCGCCGCATCATGGCCGCTGAATGCAAAGCTTCCCGGCGGCGCATTCGTCGCCTTCGTGGGACCAATCTGTCCGCTGTCGGTTTTCGTATCCGAGAGCTCGCCTAAGCGCCCGTCCGCCAGAACCGGCGCTACCCCAATCGATCCACTTAGGTAATTTGCCACGAACAAAAATCGGCCGCTCGGATGCAAGCTCACGTAGGTCGGCCCAATCCCGCCCGATCGAACCTTGTTGAGAAACTTCAGGCCGCCGTCACGCCGATCGATCGCAAATGCGCCGAGCGTGCCTTCCTTCTTGTCCCCGACGCGATCCGTCTCATTCGCCGAATACAGCCGCGTCCCAGCCGCATTCACCACCAGGCAACTCGGGCTATTGCCCAGCTCAACGACGCCCGCCGGCGTCATAGCGCCAGTCTCTCGATCCACATTGAATAGGTGAATCCCCCGCCCATTCCCCGGCGGCAAATCGACCTGCGTCGCCAGCGTATCGTGCAGGGGTGAGCTAAACGTTCCCACGTAAGCCATAAGCGGCCCCGCCGCAAAGCCCGTCCGCGCCGCCGCCAATGCGACCGCCACGCACGCGACTGCACCCAGCCGAATCCCCTTCCACACTCCCCCTTCCGACTTCCGCCTTCGTATCATTCCGCGCTCACCCGTGAAGCCCCGCTTACGGTTTTCTCGATCGTCGGCTGCCCAGCATACTTTAGCGACGATGCGCCGCTAGCCGTCACGTTCAAAACATCGGATACGTTGACGCGCGCCGTCGACGCCCCGCTCAGCACCAACTTACCCGATTTCGCTGTGAGGTCTCGCGCGTCAAGTTTCGCTGCCCCACTGCAATTCGCGTCCAGTCGGGTTGCCGAGCCGCTTACGTTTGCCTTGCTGCCACCATCAAGTTTCATCGCCAGCGCCTCGACCTCGCCTTTCCACTTGCACTCGCTAGCTCCGCTCAATCCCAATCGAAATCGTTCGCCGCTCGCATTCGTAACGGTCGTCTTCACAGCCCCGCTCCCGCGTAGCCCTCGTAACTCCGGCGTCGACATATTCACTTTCACCCCGAGCTTCGACTTATAGTTCTGATCCACATAGATCTTAAGGCGATCGCCCGCTACTTCGGTGATCACATGCGGCAGGATGTTGTCGTCCGCTGTCACCGCAATCTCGACCTCCGGCCCGACATTCACGTCCAACTTAATCGCGCTACTCACCGAGATATCCGCAAACTTTTCTACTTCGCGCTGCGCTGTGGCGGCACCGCCGCTCCCGATCAACTTCGGCCCGCTCGACGAAGAATCATCCCCCGCCGCGAACGAAACTGGCCAGGCAACAATCGGCCAGCCCACGAGCAAAGCCCACAGAGCCGTAAATCCCGGCCGCCATCGCTTCGAAGCCATCACCGTCTCCTAACAACCTGTGCATGCCTTAAACATCTGACAAGCTACCACCCCCACCGCAAACCGCAAGAAACCGCCCGCATTTTACCCATCGTAACACCCGCCATTTTGGCCGTAAGAGAAGGCGGACAGGGGTTTCACCGAAATTTCCAATAGTTCCAGGCACGGGTGCATCATGCGTAATAAGTTTTTCCAAATCGCACTAGCGACCGCGGTACTTATTGTTTTTTCGGCCCGGATTGCTGCCGCGAAAGAAAACGCCCCTTCGCGTCTCGGACCCGACCACGTCGCTCCGGTCACTGCCCTTGAGGAAGCTCTCACCCTGCTACCTAAGACCCAGTCTCTCGTTTCCGATTCTGAGTTGGAGATTTTCAAGAAGGTTGCCGCCGGCGACTACAAAAACATCAAGGAGATCGACGCTATTCTTACGGCCGCCAGCGTCACCGATGAACCATCTCGCAAACGCTACACAACAAAGCTAAAAAACCTCACGGAAAGTTGCCGCAAAATCATCGCGGGCGCGAAGACGCCCGATGAGAGAGCCGAAAAGCTCGTGAGGTTCCTCTTCCAGGCGCCCTTATACGGCGGCTTCGAGGATGGCCAGGTCGACATGCGAAAGTTGCTCGACAAAGGCAAGTTCAACTGCGTTTCCTCCTGCATCCTGTTCAACCTCGTCGGCACCCGCCTCGGTCTGAAGACGCGGGCCGTCACGATTCCCAATCACGTCTTTCTCCGCATGGGCGACCTGTACATCGAACCCGTGGCCGGGTACACCAGTGCCGCGGAAGGTCACGATAAAAATGTGGTCGATAAAGGTTGGGCAGAAGCCGCCGATGTTTGGAAAACCGTCTTCGGCAACCTCCGTACCTATGAATCCGGCAATATGGGCCTCATCGGCGAGATCTATCTCGATCAAAGTGGCAAGGCGGTCGGGCAAAAGCACTTCGAAGAAGCTTCGATCACCGCCTTGAAAGCCGCCTGCCTCGACCCGAAACACCCCGCCTTCGCCTACCAGACCGAACAAACAATCCGCAACTGGTTCATCGAGACGCTTAAGCAAAGAAAACTCGACAAGGCCCAAAAGATCGCCGCCATCTACGGCCAACTCTTCGGCGACAGCGCCAACAAGATGTTTCAAGATGTCGCCAACGCCCGCAATAGCCGCCTCGTTGCGAAGAATTAACGTTTTGTAGCTGTAACCGCCAAAAAGATCGTTCTCACGCGGTCCTGAAAACTTGGCCACGCGGCTGTAACACCCTCGGGGAATTCTCGTAAGAGCCCGTGGCGAGGGGTCTGCCAATTTCGGCCGGGAAGTTCCGTCATGCGTACCAAGTCATTCCATCATTTGCTGATAGGTTCGATCCTCCTGGCAAATATCGTCAATTTCGCGGTTGCCGCCGAACCGCAACATCAAACTCACCTCGCCAAGGATCACGCCTCCCCGCTAGTCGTGCTCAAAGAAGCCGTCGGCTTACTGCCCGCTTCGGCCGCGAAGTCAGCCGTCACGAATCAAGAAATGGACCTCTTCGGCAAGATTGCGGGTGGTCACCTCAACCAGGTGAACTTTTCCGAAGCGGTGCTAGCCGTCGCCGGCGTCACCGATGCCAAGACCCAGCAACATTACCTCGCCAAATTGGACAAGATCACCGACGATGCTCGCCAGGGGACGGACAAGTTTTCCAAGCCCGATGATAAGGCCAATTACCTCGTCGACTACCTCCGCAAAGGCCCCTTAAGCGGCGGCCCGGAGAGCGGCCAGGTCAATATGCTCAAGCTGCTTGATGAGGGCAAGTTCAACTGTGTCTCGTCCGCCATCTTGTACACCCTAATTGGCACTCAGCTCGGTCTGAAAACAAACCCCGTATCGGTTCCCGAACACGTGTACCTCCACATGGGAGATTCTTACATTGAACCAACTTTGGGATTTACCTACACCGAGAAAAATCACCAATGGGTGGAGAACGAATTGTGGAAGACCGCTACCGATTACTGGAAGAGTGTCTTCGGCACCGCTCGGCACTACGAGTCGAATAACATGGGCCTACTCGGCCAGGTCTATTACGACCGGAACGGGAAGCTCGCTAGCAACCGCCAGTACGAAGCAGCTTCCATCCTCGCGCTCAAGGCTCTATGCCTCAACTCCGACCAGCCGATTTTCACCTACTCGGTGAAGCTCGACCTTCGAGCCTGGTTCAAGGACACTCTTAATCAAAAGAACTACGACAAGGCCCAAAAAATCGCAGCCATCTACGGCCAACTCTTTGGCGATGACTCGAACGAGTTCTTCCAACAAGTCGCCGCCGCCCGCAGCGGCCGCGCCGTAGCGAAGAGCTAATTTAATTCGGTGCGTGCTTCAGGCTGAATGCTAATAGCTAACAGCTAATAACTTGCCTACAACAGCTCTTCCATCCGATCCCGCGGATCTTCCATGCTGTCGGCCATCTTGTTGAGCGCTTCGGTCTCAATCTGCCGGACGCGTTCGCGTGTGAGGCCGAGCTGCTCGCCGATTTCTTTGAGCGTGCGTGGCTCGTGGGCATCGAGGCCGAATCGCATGCGGAGCACCGTGGCTTCGCGCTGATCCATCGTGGTCAGCATGTCCATTACGTGAATGAGACAATCGCTTTCGACAAGGGCGTCGTCTGGCGATTGCTGCCGTTCGTCCATCACCATGTCGCCCAGCGTCCAACCCGCTTCGCTTTGGTCGGTTTGCGGCGTGGCGTTATAGATCTTGATCGCCTTCTTGATGATCGGCAGCTTCTTCTTCGCCAGCCCGAGGACGCGAGCAATCTCCTCGGGCGTTGGGGTACGGCCAAGCTCTTCAGTTAACCGAGCAGTGGCCCGCCGCCACTTGCTCAACAGCTCGACCATGTACGCCGGGATGCGGATCGTCTTCCCCGTATTGATGAGTGCTCGCTTGATCGATTGCTTGATCCAGTAGCTGGCGTACGTGCTGAACCGCGTGCCCATTGCGGGGTCGAATCCTTCGACGGCCCGCAACAAACCGAGGTTCCCTTCTTCGATGAGATCTTGGAGCCCGAGGCCTTTACCGGAATAGCCTCGGGCGATGTTCACCACCAACCGCAGGTTTGCCCGCACCATTCGGTCACGCGCCGCCGTGTCGCCTTGACCGATGAGCGTAGCAAGTTCCTTCTCCTCTTTTGCGTTGAGCAACGCGGTTTCGTTGATCTCGCGGAGATAGGTTTCAAGCGGGGTCTGAACGGCAGAGCCCGTTTTGCGCCGTTTGGACGTAGTGGTAGTGGTCATCGTGGGCTCGCTGCAACAGGGGGGATATCAGGATCGGTAGTGCGGCAAGCCGAAAGCCCGGAGCAAGGAAGGTCGCCCGCGGCAGTTTCCCTGCCATGCTCCGAGCTTCCTGCTCCTGCTACTGTCATCGACGCCCACTGCTAGCAACTGCACGTTGGGCAAGATACGTTGCGCTACACCGGATGCGCACCGCGTTCCGCTGATACCAAAGAAAACGGCACAGCGGGTTATGATGAACCCGCTGCGCCGTGTTAAAGAATTTGTCATGCTCCCTCTCCCCGAGGGAGAGGGTTTCAAACGACCTAGCCTTCACTACCGGAATCGGCCGCATTTTCGGCGTTTTCCAACTCCGAAGCGGTCTTGAACAGCGGGCCCGAGCCGGAGCCGACGCCCCCCTTTAGTTCCGAGCTGCCGCTGCCGGCGCCGGCCATGACTTCTTCGTCGATCGACAGATCGTCATCTGCCCATTCGACGCGTTTGCGCGAGAGGCCGATCTTTCGCTCGTCGGCATCGACGCGGAGAACCTTCACTTCGATCTCGTCGCCGACCTTCACCACGTCTTCCGGGTTCTCGACCTTGTGGTCGGCGAGTTCCGAAATGTGGAGCAGGCCTTCGAGGCCGTCTTCCAGGCCGACGAATACACCGAAGTTCGTGATCTTCGTGACCTTGCCCTTAACGAGCTGGCCGGGTTGATAACGACCTGGGATATCGGTCGCCCACGGATCGTCGTCCATTTGCTTGAGGCCAAGCGCGATGCGGCGGCGTTCTTGATCGACGCTCACCACTTTGCACTCGACTTCTTGACCCTTCTCGACCACTTCGCTCGGGTGGCCGATCTTGCGGGTCCAGCTCATGTCGCTCACGTGGAGCAGGCCATCGATGCCCTCTTCGATTTCGATGAAAGCGCCGTAGTTCGTCAGATTGCGAACCTTGCCTTTGACCATCGCGCCCGGTGGGTAGCGGTCGGCGACCTTGTCCCACGGGTTCGATTGCGTCTGCTTCATGCCGAGCGAAATCTCTTGCTTATCCTTGTTGATATCGAGCACCATCACTTCGACTTCCTGGTCGATGTGAACGAGCTCGCTCGGATGGCTGATGCGCTTCGTCCAGCTCATTTCGCTGATGTGCACCAGGCCTTCGATGCCATCTTCGAGCTTCACGAACGCGCCGTAGCTCATCACGTTCACGACGGTACCCTTCACGGTCGAACCAACCGGGTACTTTTCTGGCACCTTGTCCCACGGGCTCGCGCTCTTCTGCTTGAGACCCAAGGCGATTTTCTCCTTTTCGTAGTCGATGTGGAGAATCATCACCTCGATCTGGTCGTCGATCTTCACAATTTCCGACGGGTGATTGATGCGACCCCAGCTCATGTCGGTTATGTGGAGCAGGCCGTCGATGCCACCGAGGTCGACGAACGCGCCGAAGTCGGCGATGTTCTTGACCACGCCCTTGCGCAGTTGTCCGACCTCGAGTTGCTTGAGCAGCTCACTCTTCTTCTGGGCGCGCTCGGCTTCGATGAGGCTGCGGCGGCTGACTACTATATTGCGGCGTGCTTCGTCGATCTTGAGGACGAGGCACTTGATCTCTTTGCCGATGTATTCGCCGATATCGTGCGGCCGGCGGATATCCACCTGGCTGGCCGGCAGGAATACGTTGACGCCAATGTCGACCAACAAGCCACCCTTGATCTTGCGGGTGACCATACCGGTGACGACATCGTTCTCGTGGACGGTCTCCATGACCTTCATCCACTTTTCGATCTTCTCGGCCTTGCGTTTGCTGAGGACGATCATGCCGCGATCGTCTTGCCGGCCGGGGGCGACGTCTTCGGTGTCTTCGACGAGTACCCGGACCTTGTCGCCGATTTCGGGGAGCGGTTCGCCTTCTTCCCACTCGTTGCGGGGAATGATGCCTTCGCTCTTGTAGCCGACGTCGACGAGAATGAAGTCGTCGTCGATGCGAAGGACTTTGCCTTCGACGATTTGATTGGGGCCGACGTCTCCGCCCTTGAGCCAATCGGCATCGTCCGGCAGCGACTCGCCGATTGCTAAATTCCAATCTTCGTCGGAAATATCGAATTCACGAATTAAGTTGCGGTTAACCATTCAGAAAAAAACCTGTGTGTGGCAGGAGCAAGGCTGGAAGGCCAAATCGCAGACGGCGTGGCCCAGGAGCGAATCGTGCTCCGCCGGAGAAGTTAGAGGTGCAATCCCTCGCCGAGCGGCAACAGAGCCGCTCTGGAAAAGCTTTGGGGGAATCTAAAATCATAGAGGGTTTGGGGTTAGAAGGAAAGATGCGAATGCAGAGTGCGGCGGAAACACGGTAGAGGACGGGTGCGTGTGGGGCGGTCCCAGTTTTGTGCGGCCGATAGGGGTCCCAGTTTTTGCTTTGCAAAACTCGCGGGTTTTGCACGGTTGGAGTTTAGGCAAAGTCGGCGAAACGCGGCGAATTGGGAGGTCCGGGCGCGCACAATCGCGGGAGTTTGCTTCGGCAGGTGTGTGCCAAAGTTGGTCACGAGTGGGTACCGCGAGGTTGGCGGCGTTTGGG
Source organism: Lacipirellulaceae bacterium (assembly GCA_036271295.1). Classification (GTDB taxonomy): domain Bacteria; phylum Planctomycetota; class Planctomycetia; order Pirellulales; family Lacipirellulaceae; genus JABDGM01. Next base: position 7,305 of record DATBAY010000488.1, read on the forward strand.
ACATGGGTCAAGCTCGGCGGCCACGACGTCGGCATCGGCCTGTTTGATGAGCTTATCGAGGCGACGGCGGATGCGGCGGCGCGTGTTGCGGTCAGCAATTTCCTCCTGCAACATGTTCCCAATCGTTTCAGTGAATTGCTGCAATTGTTCCGGTTTGACATGCCGGACATTTTGTTTGGCGAAGCGTTGGGCGTTGGTGCGTTCAAGGAGCCAAGCGGCGGCGCGCCAATGTGTGTGGGCGGCGTTGCGCATCGCGTTGAGTGGGCCGAGCTCGGCGGCGAGATGGGCGCGCCGGAGTTGTTCGTTGAAGTCAGGATTGCGACGCGCTTCGCGGCGGATGGTGCTGGCGGCACAGCCGACGTAGCGGGCGGCGCCTTCGAGGCCGCAGCCGGCAGAGATGAGCGCGGAGACTTCGCGGAGTTTGACGTTGTCGAGAGCGCTGGGGCGGCCGGGGCGGGACGGATTGGTCGGGATGGGTTGGTGCATGGGAGATTCCCGATATTGGATAGCGGAATTTGGGTTGGTGTTCATGTGTATATATTCAGCACGATCAGGTGTATCACAAGTGCTGGCCTGAAATCAACAAAAAAATTGGGGATGCTAGGTGGCCGAAAATTGTGGGAAGAAATGGGGAGAAACATATCGCCGCCGGCGTTTATCGCCTCTTGCGGCGGCGCCGACCAGGTTCGAGCCTGGGCTACCTAGCTATTATTGTGCATTAGATAGACGGACGTTTGCTTCCCAAAACTCTTGGTAGGCATTACGCGTCTTTTGCACATAGTTGAGACGTTGCGCGATCAATTGATCTGGGCTTAAACCTTCAAAGCTGAGCCCGCGCTTCTTTGCTTGGTCAAAATAACGGTTGTCTGCCGTGTTGCAGAACATGCAAGCCGTCACAATATACTCAGGGTTATCTCGATTCGGGTGCCCTTTGGGCAGAAGGTGATCCCAAGACAGCGAAATCCAGTTCGAGAATGAGAGAGTACCATCGAGACCACAGTACCGGCACTTAAACGCATCTCGCTGATGGACTTTAAAAGCGTAGCCGCGTAAGGCAT
>DATBAY010000489.1:0-5042 GCA_036271295.1 Lacipirellulaceae bacterium
TTCTTCTCCCTCACCGCCCAACTCCCTGATAACCGGGGATGGCCCGTTGAATACCGATAACCAATAACTTAAAGTTAAGTTCGGACGCAGCTTGGGTGCGTCTCCCACCGGAATCGCTAGTTTCCGACTCTTTGTTGATGATCGGAACTTTGAGATAAGCGAAGTCACTTCGGCAATTCGAAAACCAAATTCATGTTATCGCCGGCGTAATATTCTGTGCCAAAGTTGAAGAGGTAGATATCTTTTTTGGCGCGTGCCAGACCGGCTTCGGGGTCGTTTGCATCGTAAGTGAGGCGATCGTCGCCCCGTATCAGGATGAGGCGGGAGGGACCGACGCTCCAAAACACGGGCGTGTTGGGTTCGACAGTTGTCGACCGTTCGCCGTGGCCTTCTGACCACCAGCGGTACTCCAGTAGTTTGGGGAGGCCTTGGGAGTAGTAGTGGAACATTTCGCCGCTGAAGGGATCGCGTGGCAGCTGTTTGAAGTACGTTGGAACGAGCGATTCGAAGTTGGGCGGGTATTGGCCGTGCTCTTGGCGGTACAGCAGTAACGCGAGATCGAGCAGCGTGGCTCGTTGGCAGGTTTGGGTTTCGAGGGTGCGGCGGAAGACGAGATCGATTGGCACGCGGGCTTTAAATTCGAAATTGACCAGGTAGCTGGTGGCGGCTTCGGGCTGGGCTTCTTCCCAGACGGGTTCGGTTGTCGGGGTGACCAACTCATTGAGTAGTTCGTCGTTGCTGCGTGGCCATGGCGTTTGGTCGGATGTCAAACGCTCGGCCATGGCGACGTTTTGGGAGGTGATCAGTTCGAGAGCGCGCTGTGCGCGGCGGCGTTCCCAGGGGAGGCGGTTGGCCATGTACGCCAGCAGGGTGCGTTCGGGAATTGGCAGCTCGGTCATGACGTAGGCGGGTTGCTTGTCGTTGATTACGTCGCTGATGATTTGCTGTTCGGCCGCGAGCGCGCCGGATAATTGGGGCCACTGGCGAAACTTTTTGAGCTGGTTGAGGGCGTCTGCGAGTTCCTCTTTGGTGCGGGAACCGTTGGCGGCCCATTGGCGGATGCGAGTGAGAACTTGCGCTTCGAGATCGAGCGTGGGCAAGTAGACGGCCATGGATTGGCCGAGCGCCATGTGGCTGACCATGCGCAGGCCGGCGAACAAGCGGTCGAATTGGATGTCGGGGTCGTTGTTATCAAGATCGCAGAGATCCTGGAGGAGCCAGCCGACGGAAGCGAAATCTCGATTGGGCTTGAGGGGCGTGAGTCTGCCACCAGGTCCAGGGTGAGGCTCGGGCTCGACCGCAAAATTGAAGCTGCACGGAAGGCGCTCGCTCGCTTTGATCGCGAGCTCGATGGCTTCTTTGTGATGTTGTTCGAAGTTCTCGATCCATTGTTTCTTGGCGGCTTCGAAGGCTTCGCGCTCTCTCGGGCGGATTCTGTCCTCGTCGATAAGATCGAGAAATCCGCGACCTGCCGTTGGGACCCCGGCCTTCAGATACTCTGGCTTGTCCCACGGATCCAAGGTGTGGTCTTCATATTGACCGGCCAGAAGTTGGGCAGCTTTAAGATAGAGGTTTGCGGTTTCTTCGCCGTCTGCTTTCGATTCTTGCTCGGCTTTTGAAATGAGCTGCGCCTGTTCTGAGCCTTGTGTTCTCGATGCTTGGGCGACGATTTGATCGAGCTCGGACCTGACGCTCGCGGGAATATTGGAGGGGCCCGGCGGAGAGTGTCGCCAGACCTGCTTAAGCCGTGCGCTTGGCATCATCAAGGCAGTGGCCGCGACGGCAATTGCTACAGCGAGAATTGATTTCAGTCGCCAACGCCAGGCGCGGAGCCCCAAGAGCCAGTAGGGGGCGTAGAAATAGGAAATTAGAAAGCCGGCGAATGTTACCGGGAGCAAGAACTGAGGGCCGCTGAGTTGCCAGGCGTAAAGAATTGCGACCCACGCGCTGAGGGCCGTTGCGATTACGACTGCCAGGAAGACCGACATGATTTCGCTGCGGAGGAGCATCGAGCAGCATTGGCCGACGGCAAACGCGGCGAGGGAGCCAAAGATTACGAGCGACATAGTGCTAGACGCGGTGCTTGCCCAGCTGGCAATCGCGTACCCGCCGACGGATGGCGGATAATAGTACAATTTGTCCAATCTCAAGTTCAGCAGGCCGCGCGGCAGGAGCGTTGATGTGATGACGGTCGTGAGGCAGGCGGCGAAAGCTGCCATCACCAGAAACATTGCGATCAGCCACAGGAGATTGCGCGTGAACCAAACGTAGCGCGGCGGGGCAGCGTGTTCGGCAAGGAACGTGAATTGCCGCCGGCGCTGATCGGCAGAGAAGACGAGAGCGCCGAAGGAAGCTGGCACGGCGAAGGCGCTGGCGACACCGAACCACTCGATATTTTCGCCATGAGGAGCGACGGCGGCGATGATGAACTGGATGCCGAGGCAGACGAGGCCGACGACGATCGGAACGCCGATGATCTTCCAGCTTTCGCGAAACGATTGCCAGAGCAAACGGGGGACGATCGCTCGGCTCGGTTGGCGTGAGGCGGTCCACGGTGAACTTAGTTGGCAGAAATCGCGTGGAAATTTGCTCTCTGTGAGCCAAGCCCAAAAGCGAGTGTCTCGAATGGAAGTGCGCTGGGGACGCGGGCTGAGCCAGTTGGAAGCAATCACGGCGCCGAGCACGAATACCGCGATGGCAATCGCGAGTCGGATAGGCACTGCGGCCAGGTAGGGCTGGGCGTCGAGCGCGGCTGAGCCGTTGCTAAAGGCGCCGGCGGAAAGATTCACGGCGAGCGACGCCAGAACGAGCGTCAGGAGCGCAGCGGCCAAGGGGCGCTTGAGGAGGAGCGAGCAGAGGGTTCCCCACGCCAGCGCTTCGACGACCATCAAACCAAATACGCCGAATGCTACGCGGGCGTCGGACTCGCTTGGAAAACCGCCGCTGACGAGGCCGCCGAGTAGCGCGAGAACGAGCGCGAGCGCGACGGAACCAAGCGCGGCAGCGAGAACTTTACCGGCGAAGGCTGGGCCGGGTGTGGCGGGCAAGCCGCGTAGGAAGACGTATGTTTGGTCTTCGTGTTCAATGGAAAACAGAATCGATGCGGCCCCCGCGGCGTAGAGGGCGGTGGCGGCCAAGGCAGCGCTGAACCGAGCTAGCGCGAAGTTCGTGCCGCCAGGCAGAAAGACGCCAAGCAGGACGTCGACGAATAGGGCGAGAAACAGCACGCCGAGCCATAGGCCGCGCAGCGTGCGGTATTCTTTCCAGACGAATCGTCGGAGAGGTGAGTTGATTTGGATGGCGTTCATGAGTGGTCGCCTAACGCGTAATTATTTGTGCGGAGGGCGAAAGGTCGGCTGCGGACGAGTCTTTGCCGATGTACGCAACGAAGATTTCTTCTAAAGACGGGGTGCGCGATTCGACCGCGACGACGCCATCGGCAAAGCGCAGCCGCTCAAGGTCGGAATCTTCGAGACCGCGGACGAGGAGTTCCCACTGTCGTCCCTGTCGGCGTTCGTAGATCACTACCCCATCGAGTGCGGGCCGCGGTGCCGAGCTTTCCACAACGGTAATATTGAGTTGGCGCGTGGTGCGTTTGAGTTCTTCCAGCGGTTCTTTCACGAGCAGTTGGCCTTTGTGCAGGATGGCAACGATGTCGGCGACGCGTTCGACTTCGCCGATTTGATGACTCGACAGCAGGACGGCGCGGCCAGCGGCGGCGATGTCTACCATGCTTTCGAGGAATTCGCGGCGGACGAGCGTATCGAGCCCGGAGGTTGGTTCGTCGAGGATCAGCAGCTCGGGCGAGTGAGCCATGGCGAGCGACAGGCCAACTTTGGCACGCATGCCTTTGGACATTTGATTGAGGCGGCGATCAAGCGGCACTTGGAAGCCGGCGATGAGCGTGCGGTACTGATGTTCGAAGCCATCGGGATAGAAGGCCGCAGTGAACCAGCCGATTTCGGCAGCGGTCATCCATTCGTAAAACACGGGGCGCTCGGATAGGTAGCCAACACGGCGGCGGATGGCGAGGCTATCGCGGCGTGGATCGAGGTCGAGGACGCGGACTTCACCGGCCGACTGGTCCGCGAGACCGAGCATCATGCGGATGGCGGTGGATTTGCCGGCGCCGTTTTCGCCCAGCAGTGCAAACACGACGCCTGGCGGCACGGCGAACGAAACGTCGGCGAGCGCGATCTGCTTGCCGTAACGCTTGGTGACGTTTTGCAATTCGATGACTGATGTCATGGAGTTCTCCGAAGTTTGCAATTTATGGCGTTTTATTCGTGATGAATATTGGGAAGAGTCGCAACTACTTCTGACCTTTGCGTTTCAGCGCATCGAGCTCGGAAGCGACTAGGGAGGCAATATCGGAGCGTTCTAGTCCGCTACGGCGAGCTTCTTCCAGTACGAGGCGAAGCCGAGCGCGAATGAGTTTGGTGCGTTCGGTTTGGCACTGACGGCGAGCGGCGGCGGCAACTGCCAAGCCCGTGCCGCGAACGGCTTCGAGCACGCCCTCATCCTGAAGTTGGCGATACGCACGGGCGACGGTGTTGGGGTTCACCGCCAGGTCGCGGGCAAGTTCGCGCACGCTAGGCACGAGTTCGCCGTTGCGGACGACTCCATCAGCGACGGCGAACTTCACTTGCCGCACGATTTGATCGTAGACCGCGAGGCCGTTGCGGGTATCGACATGAAAGAGCACGCGGAACTCCAGGATACGGTTACCACCAGCTGTATTACCGTACTAGTACGGTAACCCGTGAAGGAAGGCCTGTCAACAGATTGTTAGGCCGCAAGAGAGCGGCGAAGATGCGCAACTCTAAACTAGCCCCGCAGGACAATTTGAACCCTGCATCGGCGCAACATTACGGCTGGTAAGGTGGTTCCGATAACGGCACGCCGATGACGACCGCCGCATTGTGGGTAGAGGCAATCAAGTCAGTCCGGCAGCTGCTAAAGCTAGCCGGAAGCGTTCCCAATGCGATTGCGATCCGGAAGGCAGTTGAGGGCTAGGCCGAGGCAATATCTAAAGCGGGAAG
>DATBAY010000490.1:0-9858 GCA_036271295.1 Lacipirellulaceae bacterium
CCCGCTGAATCGGGCGACGCAACGCAATAATGAATCCCATAATGATCGACCCAATCGCCGGCATGGCACGCATCCAGCCGAGTGCCACCGCCGCCTGATCGTGATTGGGAAAATACTGCGTCGCGAAGATCGGCAGCACGGCCACCACCCCGCCGAAGAGCACCGCGACCATATCGAGCGTCATGGTCGAAAGAATGATCGGCTGCGTGCGCAAGAAATGAATGCCTTGCAGCAGCGCTCGCCAAGACTTCGGTTCCGCCACACGCTGCGTCGGCGTCGGATGCACAAACAGCATGCACACGGCGAGGATGACGCTCGACGCGGCATCGATCAAAAACACCGCGATCGGATTCCACCACGCCAGCAAGAAACCGCCCGCAAGTGGCCCGACGGTCGACGCGAACTGATAGGCATTGCTCCGCCACGTTGCCGCGTTCGTGAATTTGTCCGGCGGCACAAGGCCGGTCACGATCGCCGACGACGCCGGCCATCCCAGCGCTCGAAATGTACCGGTGCCAAACAGCAGCAAATACACAATCGGCAGCGACGCCGTCGTCCACGAAGCCCAAGCCAATCCTACGCCACAGGCCGCTAAGCCAAGCTGCGCGATGACGATCAGCCACTTACGCGAATATTGATCAGCAGCCGCTCCTGCGGGCAGCGCAAAAAGCAACACCGGTAGCACCAGCGACAGGCCCATGTAACCCAGGTACAGCGCCTGCATTCGCGGCTCGGCCTCGCGCAGCGTGATTTCCCACTGCACGGCGACAATCCGCATCTGGCTGCCCGAGTTGGAAATCAACCCGCCGATGAGATACAGAAGGTAGCCGCCGTGCCGCAGCGAAGAAATCGGGTCTACAGAGTCGCGTCGGGGCATTACCAGGTGTGCGGCAGGTCCGTCGGGGCAGATGAACGAACCAATTTCGTTCGCCAATAAGACGGCAGAACGGCGAACCAGGTTCGATCAATTCGAGCTAAGAGCTTACCCGAAACACCCGGCTCTTGGCCAGCCAGCCGAAGCTTCGCACGTTATTTTGCAGCTATTCTAATTCCGCCCACACGCGGGCTTCCCCGTCGGCGTCGATCTCAACGTGAATCACGTTCGCCTGACAGCACACGGGGCAATCTTCCACGTACTCCTGCTCCTCGCCCTGCGAAAAATCGATCGGTACCACGATCTCTTCGCCGCAGGCGCCGCAAATGTATGTCGCGTCGTCGTTCACGAATGCATTGTACTCGTCTCGCTCCGCGAGACGCAATTTGCCTCGGGCCGCCGTATAGATCGCGCGATTGGCCCGCGGGGTTACAGCGACCCCGTCGTGTCGAGATTCCAAATTACTTCGCGTGGCACTAGGCTATACAGCCCGCGAGTCACGTACTGCTCGATGAACTCGTCCGTCTGCTGAATCGGGGTCTTCGGCACGAGCACGATGTCCGAATCATTGAGCCAGATATCATCCGCCGGCACTGGCCGCCGTGCGTACAGCGCGCCGCGCAAGTCGAGCATCGTCGCCATCAGGCGCCAATCGTCTCCGCGGCGCATCACCACCACTTGCCGCAAATTCGAGCCCGGCGTCCACCGACCTGCGAGCGCGAGTGCCTGAATCACGTCCGTTGGCGCGTCCAGCTCATAGCGTCCCGGCTGTGCGACTTCGCCCAGCACGTAAACAAAACGTTTCGCACGCTGTACAAGCACGAGAGTTACATGCACGCCCGGAATCTCCTGGTCATACCGTGCGTCGATCTCCTGCCGCGCTTCGTTGAGCGTGAGATTCTGCACGAACACGCTCGCCACGCCCGGCAGCTGAATTTCGCCCGCCGGCGTCACCGTGATTTGAATCTGCAAGCCGCCCACAGTGCCGTACCGGCTGTCGACCGTGTTCAGCAAGTCTTCCAGCTTCGTATTCACCGTGATCGGCGTCACCGTGATCGACGGCACGCGAAAATACTTCTTGTACTGCTCTTCCAACTCGTCGCGCAGCTGCGGAACCGTCCGCCGTGTAGCCCGCACCTGGCCCAACAGCGGCAGCGTGATCGTGCCATCCGGTTGAATCACGAGCTCGCGCGAAATGCTGTCATCCGTCGGTTGAGCGTCGCCGCCGGCCGTCGAAGTCGAAGGCCCACGCCCTGCCGTCAGCGATTCGACGCGAATCCGATCGCCGACTTGCAATTCATAGGGCCGCGAAAGCTCTTCCCGCGTCCGGCGATAATAAATCGCAATGAGATCGCCTTCGCGAATGCGGTATTCCGGGACGTGCGGCGTGCGGGCATGGCCTACATATTCGCCCTGCGCGAATTCCTGCCACGGAATCATGCCCCGCGCATCCCACCCAACTTCGGAGCAGCCGCAACCGGCCGCGCTATCGACGCCCCAGATCGGAAACGGCGCCGCAAAATTCACCGCCTGACACGGCTGCTGCTGACACGCTTGTTGCCCGAGCCCGTCGCGCACACCCAGCAGAATGCCAACGGCGCAGCCGAGCATTACGACCCAATCGCGGCGTTTCATCGTTGTGCCAGTTGTCATCATAAAAGTTCGGCCGCTTGTGGTCCAAACAGAATTCGATCCAACGCGAAGCCGATTAACGCCAAGGAGTTTGTGGTGGCGCCGCAGGACGGCTCGCCGTCATCGGCTCCGCGGTCGCGGTCGTTCCGAACGTCGATGGTTGCGAGCAGCGCGCGAGCTCCTCCGGAGTCACCCAGTTAATGCCCGCCCGCTTAGATAGCGCCCCCACCGACCGGTCCATCGCCGCCAGCCGTTGCGATTCTTGCTCATTCGCTGCCGATTGGGCATCCAATCCGAGTTTCTGCTGCGCCACCGCCAGGTTGTGATACGCCGTCGCGCTCGGGGATATGTTGATGGCTCGCACAAAATTCGTTACCGCCTCGGCCGGCTGACCGGAGCGGCATTGCAACACGCCTAATTCGTTTGCAGCGAGGTTATTATCCGGGCACGCATCCAGCGACGCGCAGTACATCGTCATCGCCGAATGCACGCATTGCACGTCGCTATCGCGGCGCTCGGCCAATTGCGAGTAAACTCTTCCCAGCCCGTACAAGGCCATCGATCCGGCTCGTTCGTCGACGGTCGCCTTCGAAAGTTGTTCCTGGGCATAGCCGTGATAAAGAGCAACCGCGTCCTGAGGCGAAACCGTCTCCGTGTGATCGCGAAGCACCGGGGTGCGATGCGACGATGCGACTTTCTTCACGTCGAGTTCCGCTTCGAGCTGCGCACCGGCAGGAACGAAGTCATCCGCCTCGTCCATCGCCCTCAGGCCTGCGGCCAACTCTCGCGAATGTTCGTCAGTATTCGCCGCGGCATCCTTCGCCTGCGCGATTCGCCGTAACACCTGAATGAACTCCGTCCGCGCTGCAAAAAACGCACCGCGCTGCGCAAGGTTGTAACCACGCTGCACCGCCGGCAGCAGTTGCGCGGTGACTTCCGCCGCCGGTTTCCCGTCCGCTTGCAGCTTAGCTAAACCGCCGACCGTCACCCCACGGCCCTGCCCCGTAACCCCAGCTTCCTCCGCCGGATCACAAAGCCCAATGAGTGGCAACCGATAAGCCGTCGGCGCATCCGCATCCACCGCCTCGCCGTGAACCGCAAGCGTCTTAGTGTCGTTCTCGGCCAACGAGACCGACGGAGCACCCACGCCCACGAACAAGCAGGCCGAGAGAACACACCGCGCTTTGAACCAGTCGCGTCTCATTCTGCGAATACTCGAGTGGGGTGGAGAATGGTCGCTGCCAGCACACCCGGCAAATCGTCATTGCCGTTGTCTCGCGAACGACCCGTAAAATCAGAATTCGACGTTCCACCGGCCCAGCAACCAGCAAAATCGCCCCCGCCGCCAACACTCGCGCTGCTTTCACCGCTACAGTCCCTACAGCCCGACCCGCCGCGTAAAAAGGGTCGTTACAAGCCGCAACGTTTAACAAGAGTGCCACGTCCATCTAGGGTAGCTACTACTTCTATTCTCGAGCCGCGCATCCTCGACCCTGCGGCCAGCAGAATCAATGAGCGACATCCGGGTTGCGCAACCCCGAAACGTTTCGCCTAACAAATCTCCGGTTCCTTCCCCGTTCGACGGGGAAGTTAGGGCGGAATGTTTCACATCGTTGAGGAAGCCAATCAGCACTCGCAATCGCGATTCCGAGAACTATTTGCGCGGATGGGGGGCTGAGGCTTTTGTCCCCACTACAGTGGCCACATGAAACACCGCAAACTGCGAATCGCGTGGTCGGTGGCATGGGGAATCGCAGCGGTGCTACTGATTGCGCTTTGGGCGCTTAGCTACTGGTTATTTAATTCATGGCAATATGGCACTGTTCGTTTGCAATCGATGCGCGGAAGAATCGCGATATTTTCAACGCCCGATTGGCGGACGTGGCGCATGAGTAGCCTTCCGGTCGAAAGCGTTGGAACGGACGGATTTGAACACCACATCGTCACTGGCGTTCGTAGGATTCTGCCCAACGGCGGCGTTCGTGAGTCAATTCAAGTCTCTGCCACGACATCGCGAATCGCAACAATTTCGTGGCCAGGATTGCCACTGGCTGCGATCGCCGTCATTGCGGTCGCGGTTTTTCCATTACTCTATCGTTTCAGCCTCCGAACTCTCCTAATCGCGACGACGCTCGTTGCCGTTGGGCTGGGGTTCATGGTGTGGGCGGCAAAGTAGATTCATGCGCGGTAGAATCGGCGGCATGAAACGTACGATCATGTGGCCCCCGCTGTTCTATTCTTTCATCTCTTCCGACTCTGCGGCCTCATCTCTCATCCGCGCATTCCAGGTCGTTAGCCATTTCAGCTGGGAGCTTCCGCAACAGCTCCTGGGATTTCTCATGGGCCTATTCCTTTTGATGAGAGGAACAATAAACCCAAACGCTCGTTTCTTCAAAGGAGTTCTTTTTATAGAAACCAGCAGCTTCAAAAAAGGCTGCGGAGTCTCTTTGGGCTACATCGTCATTCACGGCCCCGATTCGCCCGGCAGTCTCAAGCAGCACGAATTCGGACACTGCATCCAAAGCCGCGTTCTCGGGCCGTTCTATCTGCTTCTTATCGGCGTACCAAGCTTCCTGTGGGCAACCGGTTGGAGTTATGGAAATCTCCACCGGATCGTCAATTACGACGCGTTCTTTATCGAGAGGAGTGCAACGAACCTTGGCCGCAAATACGGAGACGGTGTTTAATTGTCGAGGACTCGGCCGGGGAAATTAAGCGAGCAACCCATAGAGTTGCCAACACTATCGTTAGAATGCTGGCATGAAACACCGCAAGCTACGAACCCACGCCTTGGCCAGCGTCGTGGAGTTTTTCGTATTTCCAGGAAGACCAGATTAGGCATGGCTTTGGATGGTGGACGAGCGACCATGGCACAGGACGTAACGATTCGAGCACAGCCGTTGTAGTGCCGCTGTGGGTACTATTTGTCGTAGCAGCGGGTTTTACGGCCTTACCGTGGATAAGACTTGCCTCGCACTTCAGTCTCCGCACGCTCCTAATCGCCACGACGTTCATTGCCATTGGGATGGGCCTGATCGCGTGGGCGGAAAAGTAGCCTCGCGCGCAGTAGAATCGGGGCCATGCGAGGTTCACTTGCCATCCTCGTCCTGCTGCTCGGAATATCAGTCCTGGACCTAGCGCCCTCGGGAACGCCGGCCGGCCGGCAATGGTCATCGCTATTAGCCTGGAGGGCTTCGCTTTGATTTGGTGCGCTTGGCGGATTCGGCGGTGAGTTTAGGTGCAGCCGCGCGAATAAAGGTCCAAGTCGCAGCTTCGCGCCAATTTTAGGTGCAAAGCCGGTTGACTTTGTACAAATGTTCAGTACAATGTTGCCCGCCATGAACCGCGCCTCGCTACAACTCGAACGCATCACCTGCGCGCTGAATCGTGGCGCGATTAATCTCACAGCTAACACGTGCGAAATACAGTATTCACCTTATTTGAGACGTCGCCGCTTATAAAAGTCCTTAAAAACCAGCAAATTCGAAATGTGAACGTTTTAAGAAGACCGATTTTTGTATTAAAAAATCGAGTTCGCGCCCAGTTCCAAAACTCCCACGCCAAAGAAGCAGGGAAGGCGAATCTCCCGCTGAGCCGCCGCGCGCTAGAACAATCGCCTCTGCAACGCCGCCTGCAAGGGGAACGCATTGAACCCCAACGCACACAGATGCTCCGCAAACTCCATCGGCCCGTGCGTGCAGAAAATCTCCCGCGGCTCCACGCGCCGTACCGTCTCCACCAGCTGATCGAAATCCGCATGGTCCGAAAGCGGCAGCGCATGATCCACGCCCAGCCGGTACTTCGCATTCTCGTCGGCCGCCCACCCGGTTACGGCGATCGAAACCGTCGGCCCCAGATTCGGCAACCGATGGTGCTTCGCCGACCGCGGCATCGTCACCACCGCGTGCCCGGCGAGCGGCCGGCCATCGAAGCACGCAAAATCCCCCAAGTCCACGCCACACTTTTCGTAGATGCAGCTCACCTCATACACCACCTGATGCTGCAACACCGGCACGCCGCTGTCCGTGAGTATTTTGGTCACCTCCTGCGACTTCCCCAGCGGATACGCATGCACCACCGGCGTCCGCCCCTCCGCAATTGCCCCATGCACGAGTTCCAACAGCCGGGCGATCACCATCGCACGGGCCGGCAACCGATACCGCGGCCGCCCAAACGTCGACTCCATCACCAGCACGTCCGCATGTGGCAATTCCGCCTCTACCGAAGTGGCCGACTGGCCCAACTTGAAATCCCCCGTGTAAAGCAGCGAAGTGTTCCCATCCTCCGCCAGCAGCATCGCCGACCCCAGGCAATGCCCGGCCGGATATGCCGTGAGTCGCAGCCCCGCGAACTCCACCGGCTGCCGGTACTCCATTTCGAGCACGCGGTGATACGGCCCCAATCGGTGCCGATACAAACACGCCGTCCCGTGCGTGGCGAGCGCCAACTGATGCCGCGCGATGTGGTCCGCATGCGCGTGCGACACGAAACATCGCGGCTGCCGCCGGCAAACATCGACCCCCAGCTGGGCCGCGGTCAGAAACAATCCGGCGTCGTAGTGGAACATCGAACAGTCGTCACGAGTGGGCAGGCATCATTTGGGCCGCAATCAATCCAAACAGCAGCAGCCCTAATACGATTCGATACCCAATGAACACGAATGTCGAGTGCGATTTGAGGTACGCCAGCAATAACGCAATCGAAAGATATCCGGTGATCGCTGAAATAATCGTAGCGACAACCACCGCGGTCCAGTTGCCGTGCATCGAATGCAGAGCTTTCGGCAATTCCAACAATCCGCTGGCTCCCACTGCCGGAATAGAAAGCAAAAACGAAAAGTGCGCCGCGGTCTCGCGTGTCAGCCCGGCAAACAAGCCACCGGTGATCGTAGTGCCCGACCGTGAGGAACCGGGAATGAGTGCGCACACTTGCGCGAAACCCACGATGAGCGCATCCCACAGGGTTAGCCGCTCGATATCGCGCCGTTGCTTGCCGACGAGTTCTGCAATCGCCAAAACGATCGCCAGCCCAATGAGGCTCCCGGCAATCACACGCAGATCCTTCGTGAGCGGCCCTTCGATAAGTTTTTTGAGCGCCAGCCCCAACACCGCGACGGGCAGCGTGCCCACGATAATGCACCAGCCAAGCTTCGCATGCTTCCGATCATCGTCGCTGATCGGCTGCTTGTTCACCGCAGCCCATAATGACAGGAAGAATCCGCGGGCGATTTTTATGAGGTCCGAAAAGTAATAAACGATGACCGCCAGCAACGTCCCCAACTGGATCACCGCCATGAACGCCGTCCACTGTTCGTCGGACGCAATATCACCCAGTGCGTGGCCGGCGATCGTAAGGTGGGCCGTGCTGCTGACGGGAATGAACTCGGTAAGGCCCTGGATCAAACCGTAGATGATGGCATGTAATAGCGACACGTGGATGCGGCCCTTTCTGTACAAGACGGAGCCGCGATGCTACCGACCGCCTCGCCGTGCTGTCAACGCACGCGCCGGGCAGGATGCCGCGTTGTCAGTTGCTCGCCGGCGGCTTGGGATCGGGCGATTTCTTTTCATCTGCCGGCGTTTTCTTCCCCGCCGAGTGGATTTCGCCGAACAGGTTGCCGCTGTGTTCGCCGTGCTTCCAGAAGCCCGCGTAGTGTCCCTCGAAGAACATCACCCGTGCCGAAACGGCGCCGAAGCCGGGCAGTTCGACCTGATCGACAACTACCACCGGAGTATCGCCCGCCCAGCGGATTGGAAGGGGAATTGGCAGCGTAAGATCCTTGCCGCCGTACTCAATGCGGGTCGGGAACAGCCACGTGTCCTCGCCGATCTTCTTCACCTCGCCGAGCGTGTACTTCTCGCGACTGAGCTTCGTCGGATCAGCGCCGGGCCCCGAAGCCGTGAAGCTTCCTTCGAGTGTAGCGCCGCTGAGCATTTTCGAAAGTGCGGCTTCGAGCTTCGCTTGGTGCTCGTCCGATGTTGTTTTGGCCGCTGGCGGGCTTGCGTCCTCGTTAGCGAATGCGCTCCCGATCGAAGCTGCCAGAAGAATCAGCACGGCGCCGCAATTCGCGGTGAAGGAATGTCCACTTCGGTCACGCAAATGGTTCGTCATCGAATGGCTCCTCTCAAGATTCTCAATAACTGTCGCCTCCGACAGTGTACTGGAATGCGGGAGCCGCCGCTGGCAATCCGCCCGGCCGGCTTATTTATGGGTGGTGCGGTGGTAGAACTGCGCGGTATCCATGTAGTGGGCCGAGACTGTCATTCCTTCGCTCGATCCGTCGCCAATCGCTGCCGCTTGCCTAACGCCTCCTTGCGAGGGGTTCTGAACCTGAACACGCAGCTTTTGGATCTCGGCTTCCTGCTTCTTGTTCGCCTCGATCTGGTCCAGCTGCGGACGAACCGAGGTGTAGTAGTTCAGGAGCACATTCTGGTTCGAGTTGTTTTGGTACAGGCTCAAATAAGGACTGATTGCCGGTTCCATATTATTCGCTTGGAATGGTTTGCCTTGGGGGCGAATCGGATGCCGAGCAGGCGACGCTTGCGCAGATTGCACGTGCATCGGCTGCGGCATTTTGCGCAACGCATTTTGCGCCGACGCGCCAGCGTATGGATTGACGAGCGGTCGGGAGTGGTTTTTCATCGGCGGCTCGACCAGCGTCGGAAGTCGAGTTGCAGCACGAGCCGCGTCGGGCGGCGTGGTGTTCGCCGCTGGGGCGGAATCCGGCGCGTTCCCCGTACCGTGCTCCGGGACGAATTCCACGTTCCCTGTCGGCGGAGCTGCGACGGCCGGTTGATCGGCAGCTTTCAGCTCGAGTGTCGAGGAGCTGAACTCGACTTGAGCGAGGGCGTGCGAGGCAACTATCGTCGCCACGCTACACGAAAGCATTCCCAGCAGGTGAGCAAACCGCGAGCGCATTCCAGCCTCCGTGCTTCCAGGCGCGAACTGATGCGCGCGAGCGCAGCCCTTCATGAGCTGCCGCAGTCGCGCGTTACGGTTCCCCTAATCGTCAAAGTTTGCCGCGCGACTTGCGTTTTATTGCCGCGAACGCAGGAAGGCTTGGCTAGCAGCTATCAGCCAGCACTGCGGCGGCGAAGCGGCAACCAAGCTAACCCGCTCATGAGGACGAGAGCGATCGAAGTCGGTTCGGGGATTACAGCAAAGCTCGACCCCGATCCCGCGCCGGGGTACGGACCGAGATGGCTTTGCCAAATGAGGAAGTCCTGGCCGTCGACACGGCCATCGCCGTTGGCATCGCCTTGGAGCACCGTGGCGCCTGCCGTAATGCCGACGTTCTGTTGCCAGATTGCAAGGTCGAGGCTGTTAACAACGCCGTCACCGTTGAAGTCGGG